>NZ_JAUBPO010000059.1:0-48088 GCF_036700785.1 Microcoleus sp. S28C3
CTAATTTACAACTCTAAATGCCTACTTTTCTTTGAATTCAGTTTTATTCTCTCGATCCTTTCCTTCAGGGCACTACCAAAACTTCTAGACCCAGGGGGGGAATAGAAGGGATTGCCCGCATCGAAAGTGTAGGTGAGTAAGGCGGCTTGTGCTTTGTCTACTCCTACCAATAACACAGATGAACACAAACTTAAAATTGTCGTAGCGATCGCACTTCCTAATCTGGGCCTTAGTTTTTGACACATTGTTTTTTATATTAAGCTTTACGTCAGTCTAGTTTATTTGAGTGAGCGATCGCCCGTAATAATCCACATTCTTAAAGTAAATTTTTTTGAAGTCAAAGATTGTCGAATGTAAATAACCGAACTAATACGGATGCGTTATCTGTTGTGCTTGTATAATGTAGGGCTTTCACTATTACTTTTGAACAGAAACCAGAAAAATGTTTGATCGTAATCGCCAAATATTTCGACGGGTTTGTGTTGTTGCGATGCTGCGGACGATCGCCCCGCTGTTACTACATATTTAATAATTTTTGTCAATACGTAATGTCCACAAATTTTACCCCGGTATTCTGCCCTTGTGTATGAGTAGCTTCTGTTTAATTGCCTGACGCTATAATCCTAAAACTGAACTTAGAAATTCTTCACAAATAGTTTGACTGTGGTACTATCTGGATGGCTGTGAGTAGCTGAGGGAAGCCAAGGGGCTTGATTCCTGTGGTGGTGGAGGAGAATCCAGGAGTGCTAGATAGGATGTCATTGGGATACGCAAACGTTTTCGCCCAGCGAAGTCAACCTGAACCCCTCCGCATTGGGGTGATTGGGGTTGGCAATATGGGCCAGCACCACACGCGAGTTCTGAGCTTGCTAAAAGATATCGAACTCGTGGGTGTTGCAGACATAAATGTAGAGCGGGGAATAGATGTAGCAAGCAAATACCGGGTTCGCTTCTTTGAAGACTACCGGGATTTGCTCGCCCACGTAGATGCAGTTTGCGTCGCCGTTCCAACTCGCCTGCACCACGCTGTGGGGATGTCTTGTCTCCAAGCGGGAGTTCACGTTTTAATTGAAAAGCCGATCGCGGCTAGCATTGCCGAAGCCGAATCTTTGGTCAACGCGGCTGCTGAGGCCCACCGGATTTTGCAAGTGGGTCACATCGAGCGCTTCAATCCAGCTTTTCAGGAACTCGGCAAAGTGCTGAAAACTGAAGAGTTACTGGCATTGGAAGCTCACCGGATGAGTCCTTATTCCCAGCGGGCTAACGACGTATCGGTAGTTTTGGATTTAATGATCCACGACATTGACTTGCTGCTGGAATTGGCAGATTCCCAAGTGGTGAAGCTGACGGCCAGCGGCAGCAGAGCCTCAGATTCAGGTTATTTAGACTACGTGACAGCGACGCTGAACTTTGCTAACGGCATTGTCGCCACCTTGACTGCCAGTAAGGTGACGCACCGCAAACTCCGTTCAATCGTGGCTCACTGCAAAAATTCTCTGACAGAGGCAGATTTTCTCAACAACGAAATCTTGATTCACCGACAAACAACCGCCAACTACGTGACGGATTACGGTCAGGTGCTTTACCGTCAAGATGGGTTGATCGAGAAAGTTTACACCAGCAATATTGAACCGCTCCACGCAGAGTTGGAGCATTTTATTAATTGCGTGCGGGGTGGAAATCAGCCTTCTGTGGGAGGAGAACAAGCTCTCAAAGCTCTGCGGCTTGCGAGTTCGATCGAGCAAATGGCTCTCGACGGTCAAGCTTGGTATCCCAAAGAGCTAGAGTCTACTTTGCAAGTTAGCTAAATCGAGACAAATCGTGTCGTTTCCGGGTGCTTTTACAGTTTGGGTTTGTTGTTTGTTGAAGACGGTAACTGTTCCCATGCAACCGGATTCGATGTCAGTCGATTTGAGATTGTAGATTTTAGATTTTAGATTGACTCCACAGATCGATCTGGGGGCTTGATTTGTCGATTCTAGATTGTAGATTTTAGATTTGAGATTGACTCGATATCCCCATTGGGGGATTAAACTGTCGATTTTAGATTTGAGATTCCAGATTAGAGATTGACTCCACAGATGAATTTGGGGGCTTGAACTAAGGTTTAAATTTTTTTGCTCTCCACAATCTAATCCGGGGGCAAGTATCCGTTTTTGGGTGAAATCACGATTTGTGCCAAAAAAGAGCGACTATTTGACGACTGATGGTTTTGCTCACTAGCTGATTTCCTTGAGGACTCAGGTGAATGCTGTCTCGATACAAACTTGGAAGTTGCGCCGCACAATTGAAAATGGGAAGAAAATCTATGTAAGTAATTTTCTCTGTTTCCACGAGTTCGGCGAGACGCTCTCTAGCCTTGACTTCCCAGTCGCGAGGGCCCAGGTCGCCGAATTCGCCCAGCTTGGGCGTCACCGCAAGCAAAAACCGGACGTTGGCGGATATAGCTATTTTCTGGATTTGGCGAATAGCTTCTAAGTTGCAGCCGACTACATCTGAGCTTTCAGCTCCGGGTTCTGCTAATTGGCGAGCCGGCACTGCAGGTAACAGGTAGCGGCTCAATAAATCTAGTGTGGCAGATCGGGGTTTGCGATCCGGGTAAGATCGATCGCGGCCCACAACCTCCCCACAGGGAGCGGATGCAAACAAATCGTCCGTATTGAGCAGCAACACCAAAGCCTTGGCCCCAAAAACACCGAACCGCTTGGCGTAAGCAAGTTGATTCCTCGGCCCCCAAGAATTGGCT
Organism: Microcoleus sp. S28C3; assembly: GCF_036700785.1. NCBI lineage: Bacteria > Bacillati > Cyanobacteriota > Cyanophyceae > Oscillatoriales > Microcoleaceae > Microcoleus > Microcoleus sp. S28C3. The sequence goes on from NZ_JAUBPO010000059.1 coordinate 2,747, forward strand.
GAGGCGTTGAGAACTTCAAAATCTGAATACTTGACTTTTGAAGCTAATTGTACATCGCTCGCCAGATTCTGTACTTGCAGTCTCAACTGCCGAGTCATAATTTCCGAGATCGTATTGGTCTGATGTGTCCACCAACCGCCGTTGGCGACAGAATCTCCCAACAGCAAGACACGCAGAGTTTCTGGAGGGGGTATAGGGGCGATCGCTCCGGTACGCATCGAATACTCGTTAATCTCAATCCGGTTGCCCAAGCGACGCACCTTCTGGTTGGGCGCCAACAAATAGCCGCACTCGGTATCGGCAATGTAAATCAAGGGATTGCCAAAACCCAGCAGCACCCGCAGCAGCACTTCGATTGCTGCCCACAATCCGGAGATTACAGCCAAAATTATGAGAACAACTTTCACCACTTAACCTCGATAGAGAAGGAAAAACCCCTGCCGACACCAAGGTATAAAAAAGAATGCAACTGCACTCAAGCTCTCAAACCCGATTGTGGCCAGTCGATTTTAGATTAAAGATTAAAGCATTCACTCCACAGATGAATCTGGGATATCTCCCTAAAATCTCAACTTTTTTGCTTTACAGGATTCCTGTCTTGAAGCAAGTATCCGTCTTTGAGTGAAATCAGTAGGTCGCCCTTGGAAAATCTAAAATCTAAAATCTAAAATCTAAAATGTTATAGCTTAGGGGTTTGAGGCACTTGGCCGCCCGATTAACTCAACCGAATCGCCCCCGTGGATATAGAATTCTAGAATATACCGTCAAAATCCGCCGTCAGCCGTCAGTGAACTTGGTGGTTTCAGGAAAATCCGTGGACTTAAAACAAATATTCAAAACGCCGAATCCCATAATCGGTGTCGTACATTTACAGCCTTTGCCAACTTCTCCCCGCTGGGGCGGAAACCTCAAAGCTATTATCGGAAGAGCCGAGCAAGAGGCTACAGCGCTGGCTTCTGGTGGCGCAAACGGTATCATAGTCGAGAACTTTTTCGACGCTCCTTTTGCCAAAGACAGCGTAGACCCGGCTGTGGTAAGTGCCATGACTCTGGTAGTCGAGAGGCTAACAAATCTCGTGACGTTGCCGATCGGCGTTAACGTGCTGCGAAACGACGCCCACAGCGCGATCGCCATCGCCTCCTGCAGTGGTGCTCAATTCATCCGTGTCAACGTCCTCAACGGCATCATGGCTACAGACCAGGGCTTAATTGAAGGCCAAGCTCACCAGCTACTGCGCTACCGCCGGGAATTGGGCAGCGATGTCAAAATATTAGCAGACGTGTTAGTCAAGCACGGGCGACCCTTAGGCAGCCCCAACTTGACCACAGCCGTCCAAGAGACGATCGGGCGGGCTTTAGCCGACGCCGTGATCCTTTCCGGCTGGACAACTGGCAGCCCTCCCAATCTCGAAGACTTAGAACTTGCGAGTGCAGCAGCGGCGGGAATTCCAGTTTTCATCGGCAGCGGCGCCTCGTGGGAAAACATTTCCACCCTCATGCAGGCGGCTGACGGCGTAATTGTATCCAGTTCCCTGAAGCGAAACGGCCGCATCGAGCAGCCGATCGATCCGATCCGCGTTAGTCAGTTTGTAGAAGCCGCCCGCCGCAGCTTGTCACAGAAAGAACGCGAACAGGAAAACAGAGACGCTAATGGCTCAAGAGGGTCAACACCAGAACCGGGCAAAGTCAAAAGTAAAACGTAAAATGGGAAGGGGTAATCGGTAATCGGTAATCGGTAATAGCTGAAAACAAAGACCTAATAGTGAAAGAAAGCACCAATTATCAATTCCCAATTATCAATTATCAATTCCCAATTACCAATTTCCAATTATCAATTCCCTTGATTCACGACAGGAAGTCACAGATAAACGGATAGCTCTTTTTTTGCTCTGACTTCTGACTTTTGACTTTTTCCTTCAATATCCATCCGTTTAATTTGTTAAATCCCGTACATTGCTGGTTGCTCAACTTCTTTCTTCTTTCAACGTCCCAATTACCAATTACCAAATCAAAAAATGATTCGCCGACGTTCAACCCCTTGGATTCATCGCTGGTCTAGGACTGTGATAGGAGCGATCGCAGCCATCGGCGTCGTAGAAACGGCCTATCTCACGATCGCTAAATTCACGACAGGCTCGGTCATTTGTCCCACCAGCGGCTGCGACAAAGTTCTCAACAGTCCCTACGCTACAGTCTTTGGCACAGTGCCTTTAAGTTTGTTAGGCTGTCTGGCTTACCTGAGCATAGCAATCCTGGCATTGGCTCCCAAAGCCGTCAATCCCAACACCAATAAAGGACTGCACTCTCAACTAGAAAACAAAACTTGGCAAGCGCTATTTATCATCACCGCTGCGATGGTAATTTTCAGCAGCTATTTGATGTATTTGATGGCTTTTGAAATTAAGGAACTGTGCATTTATTGCATCAGTTCCGCCGTAATTTCACTGTCGCTGTTTGTGCTGGTGCTAGTCGGGCGCGAGTGGGAAGATATCGGACAGTTAGTATTTACAGGCATTTTGGTGGCAATGGTCAGTTCGATCGGCGCCTTGGGACTTTATAACAGTGTCAACTCACCTGCTGCTTCTGTCTCTACCCCCGGAATTGTACCCCCTGCCGTCACTACAACCTCCGGCCCGGCACAACTTGCTTTAGCCCGCCACCTCAGACAAATCGGGGCGAAACAATACAGCGCTTACTGGTGTCCCCACTGCCACGACCAAAAAATGCTTTTTGGTAAAGAAGGTGCTGCGATAATCGATTACGTTGAATGCGATCCCAAGGGGCAAAATTCCCGCGCTGAAATTTGCCAAGCTGCTGCTGCGAATATTAAAGGTTTCCCTACTTGGGAGATTAAAGGTCAGTTTTATTCCGGGACGCAATCTTTGGATAAACTCGCTGAATTATCGGGTTACACCGGCCCGCGCAACTTTCAAAACAGATAGAAAAAGTTTGTGATTATAGATGGCAGATTTTAGGTTTATTGCCAGGAAATGTCCTGATTTTTAGCTTAGTTGATAGTTGTCTAGTGCTGCGAAATCAATCTAAAATCTTGCCTCTATAATCAATAAAAAATTAGTACAAACTAGGTAGATAGCGGCGATCGCAAAAATCAAATACGCCGAAACCAGTGTTGCTAAGCTTTTTACTTTTTAAGTGTGATTATGTAACTCATCTACCCAAAAACCTCTATAGCAACTGTGCCTGATGTTGAGAAAGTTCTTAATTGCTGAAACCATTGCCGTTGATAGCAACTTCGATCTTCCTTCTTCCTTCTTTTTACCCTGTCCTTCGACTTCGCTCACGAACCGCGACTTGCCCGCTCGCGGAGCCTAAGGGCTTTCAACATCTGCTATACACAAAAACTCAAGAAACCGGATTTCTGCTTCCAGACTCATTGTTGAAATCATATATTTTGGTTGAGCAACCCGGTTTATGTTGTTGCAGGCCGATCGCACCGAAAAATAAAAAATAAAATCTAAAATCGACTTGCCCGCACCGAAAAATCAAAAAATTGGATAATCTAAAAAATAAAAAATAAAATATAAAATCGACTGAGCCGATAGTCCCGGAGATCTAAAAGCTATATGTAGTAGTAGCTTAGATGCTCGAAGAGCGAGGCAAAAATCCCGAAAATATGCTAAAAACTCTCAAAAAATGGCTCGATCGAGAACGCCGAGTATTGATTACTGCGAGTGCCGTTGCTGGTACGGTCATTGTAATGCGCTGGTTCGGCTTTTTTCAGGTGTGGGAATGGGCTGCTTTCGACTACTTTGTGCGCTGGCGGCCGGCCGAACCAATTGACTCGCGCATCGTCATTGTAGAAATTAAGGAAGCTGACTTGCAAAAATACGGCTACCCAATTTCCGATGCTGTATTGGCCCAATTGCTGAAAAAATTGCACGCTGGCAAGCCGCGGGCGATCGGCCTCGACGTTTACCGAGATTTACCAACTCAACCGGGTAACGCCGAATTGCTCAAAACTTTTCAAACTATTCCCAACTTAATCGGCATTGAGTTGATGCCAGACGAAGCCAGGTTCGGAGTTCGGCCACCTCCGGTACTTGACAAGCTCGATCGAATCGGTTTCAACAACGTTGTCATCGACGCTGACTCAAAAGTGCGCCGAACTTTGCTCTATTCTTGGCCCGGAGACAGCGAAACTCATGAAAGTTTAGCGCTGACACTGGCTTTGCGTTACCTCGAAAGCGAAAAAATTTTCCCTCAACCAGCAACAGTCAATCCTCAATACTTGCAGTTAGGTAAGGGAGTTTTTCAGCCTTTTCAACCTAACGACGGTGCTTACGTTAGAGCGGACAGCCGCGGCTATCAAATTTTGGCCAACCTGCGCGGCGCGCGAGGCCGTTTCCGCACTGTATCGATGAGCGACGTGCTTTCTGGCAAAGTACCCGCTGATTTTGTGCGATCGCGCGCTGTCTTGATCGGCTCAACTGCCCCCAGCCTCAGAGACTTTTACCAAAATTCTTACAGCTCGGGTTGGTTTGCTCCTCCCCAGCAAATACCGGGAGTCGAGCTTCAGGCTCATTTCTTGAGCCAAATTTTAAGTGCAGCCCTCGACGGGCGCGGGGGGATCAATGTCTGGCCAGAGGTTGCCGAGTTGCTGTGGATTTTACTCTGGTCTTGGGCGGGAGCAAGTGTGAGTTGGAATTTGCGATCGCTACGTCGATCGGTTTACTGTTTGTCAAGTATCAGTCTCGGTTTGAGTGCCTGTTTATACTTAGCTTTTTTAGCTGGTTGGTGGCTGCCGTTAATTCCTCCAATCCTCAGTCTTGTGGGTTCTGGTGCCGCTGTTGTGGGTTATCTGGCTCACTTGCAAGAAGAATTAAAACGGTCTAAAGAATTTTTACAATCGCTAATCGATACAATTCCCGACCCCATTTTTGTAAAAGATCGAAATCACCGCTGCCTTGTTTTGAATCAGGCATATTGTCGCTTTATCGGCTATCCTTTAGAAATTTTAACCTGCCGCACTGATTACGATTTATTTCCCCAAGCTGAAGCCGAGATATTTTGGCAGCAAGACGAATTAGTATTTCAAACTCACCAGCCGCGAGAAAATGAAGAATATTTTACTGACGCTCACGGAATTACGCATCTGATTGCTACTAAAAGATCCCTGCATCAAGATGCTGCCGGCAACCTATTTTTAGTCGGAGCAATCAGAGATATTACCGAGCGCCAACTCCGGGAAAATGCCCTAGAACGAAAAAATGCTGAACTCAGCCACCAAGCCGATCACGATGCTCTCACGGGTTTGCCCAACCGCAAAATGTTTTACGAATGCTTGAATCAGTCTCTCGAAAGAGCCTCCAGCAATCAGGAATTGGTAGCTTTACTATTTTTAGATTTAGATGGATTTAAGTCAATCAACGACACTCTCGGACACAATGTGGGCGATTTGCTGTTAAAAACTTTTGCCAGTCGGCTCAAAAAATCCTTGCGCGGCAGCGATACTATTGCGCGGCTGGGCGGCGACGAGTTCACAGTCATTCTGCCCGCAATTCCAGGTCGCGAGGAAGCTGCGAAAGTAGCTGAAAAAATTTGCTACGCCATCGTGCAGCCTTTCATTTTAGAAGAACATACCGTTTCTGTAACTACAAGTATTGGCATTAGTTTATATCCCATTGACGGTTCAGAGCCAGACATTTTAGTCAAGAATGCCGATGTTGCGATGTATCGTGCTAAGGAATGCGGAAAAAATCAATATCAATTTTTTAATTAATACCACTTTAAAACAATAATGCTACTGTAGGTAAACTCCAAACCACGATCTTCATCAGTCATTCCTAATTATTCAATTTTTTAATTTAAAATTCTCAATAATTCGGACAAAATTTGAGCAAGTTTTAAACCTCAAACCCTGATTCAGTCGTGGGGTGATATTATTTTAAGGTGTCCGATGTGCAGCTAGCTTGGAAAAAATAGCTCCTGAAACCGTAAGCCATGTAAACTTTTTGAAACCGTTCACAAAAATGTCCAAAAAATTGAAATGTATACTCTTAACTTGTCTGGTCTGTCATCTGTCATTAGATAGACTTACAAAAATATGAAAATTTTTACAGCAAATTGCCGTTTCATCTAAATGTTACAAATTATTAAAAAAATCAAAACCTGATACTGGAAACCCAATTATAATCGTCAAAAAGCCTTAAATTAAACCAGTTTACGTAAACTTATGAAAGTTAATTAAAGAAAATGTAAATATATCAGTGGAACTACGGAAATTGATAGATATAATAGGCGGTAGGGACGTGCATCTACTTCGGTGATTTGAATAAGGCTGTGAATAATATGCGTACTTTGATTAAGCTCACAACAACGGCAACTCTGGCTGCCTGCCTGCAAGTAAATACAGTCGGGACCGCAAATGCGGCTCGACTTGCCAGCAACTCCACTACCAACTTAACAAAAGATCGATCGACCTCCACAGTTGGGACATTTACACCAACATCTAGGTTTGGAACTTACGAAAAATACGAACCAGCCCCGAACGGGAACCCCAAAAGTGACGGTACGGGGACGCGCTGACCCCCATTTTTCAATCTTCTATTTGCCCCGATCGAGCAGCAGATTTGTACCAATTGCAGTAGTGAATTAAGGTGTGCGTGCACCAATCCGGATCTGTGAGAGGATAGTCCACCCGGTAGTGACCGCCGCGGCTTTCCGTGCGAAACGCAGCACTTTTGACAATTAAGTAGCCGATATCCAATAAATTGCCAACTTCTCCCCAATTTCGCAAAATCGAGCTATTCTCCGCATCAGCAGGCGAAAAATCAATAATTTGTCCGGGCTGCAAATTATCAAGCGTTTGACTCAAAGGCAACGAGGCAAATTCTTGCCGCCAAATCTCAACTTGGACGATCGCACTTTCCAAATCGCGTTGTCCCCGGCAAATTCCCGCACTCTGCCACACCAAATTCGGTAATTCGACCCGCAACTTTTCGATCGCCTCAATGTCCTTTTCAGAAATCGATTTTTCTAAGATTTCCCCCGCCTCAAACTGATCTGCGAATGCCTCGGGCCTTCCACCTTCTAGCTGCAAAAGTCCCATCTGCGCCCCAAAAACCAGACACTCCAGCAGCGAATTGCTCGCCAATCGGTTAGCGCCGTGTACCCCCGTGCTCGCAGTTTCTCCCACCGCGTACAAACCCGGAATCGACGTTTGGTTGAACTTGTCAGCCACAATCCCTCCCATCCAGTAATGGGCAGCGGGCGTCACCGGCACCGGTTCGGAAAAAATATCAATTCCCCAATCAGCGCACACTTGAATAATATTCGGAAACCTGTAGCGCAGTCGATCGACAGCAATCGGGCGCATATCCAGCCAAACATGAGGCTCTCCCGTCTTCTGCAAGTGGCGGAAAATAGCGCGGCTGACAACATCTCGAGGGGCGAGTTCCCCGCTGGGGTGAGAGTCAAAAGCAAAGCGATATCCTTTACTGTCAACCAAATGAGCTCCTTCTCCCCGCACCGCTTCGCTAAGGAGAAACCGAGGCGCGCCCGCAGTGCTCAGCGCTGTCGGGTGAAACTGCACAAATTCTAAATCTCGCAGCAGCGCCCCGGCGCGCCAAGCAATTGCCACCCCGTCCCCGGTACTTACCGACGGATTGGTCGTTTGAGCAAAAACCTGTCCGCCGCCGCCTGTTGCCAGCACCACTACCTGGGCCCGCAGCCACTTGACTTGTGAGCCGCAAATCGAGCTAATCCCCTGACAGCGCCCGGTTTCGTCTAGCCACAGACTCAAAGCAAAGGCAGGGGATACGAGTTGAATGTTTTTGCGGCCCAATACTTTTGCTGTCAGCGTACTGATAACGGCTTTGCCCGTAGTGTCGGCGGCGTGGAGAACTCGGCGGCGGGAGTGGGCAGCTTCTAGGGTGAGGGCTAAATCTGGGCCGGTGCGATCGAATGCAACGCCCATTTTCACGAGGGAGTCAATGCAAGCTGAAGCTTCTTCGACTAAAAATTTCACCGCCTCCAAATCGCAAAGACCGGCTCCGGCAGCCAGTGTATCCTGAATGTGCAGCTCTGCCGAATCTTCAGGGGCGATCGCCGCGGCAATCCCTCCTTGAGCCCAATCACTAGCAGAAACAGGAAGGGTATTTTTATTGATCAAGCCCACCTGCAAATGCTCTGGCAGGCAAAGTGCTGTGTACAAACCCGCCGCGCCAGCACCTATTACCAATACGTCAAATTTGTCAGTCATAAGTCTGCCGCCAGTCGATTTTAGATTTTAGATTTTAGATTTTAGAATTAACTCCACAGATGAATCTGGGGAGTAGAACTAATGTCTGTCGATCGAGTCTATATTTTAGATTTTAGATTAAAGAATTGAGTATACAGATGAATCTGGGGAACCCGCTTATTTCAATCTAGGGAATTTTGGCAGGCTTTTTCCGAATAGTGGTTGAAAGTAAGTTTTGATAAATTAAAGGCAGAAGTCATCAGCCTCTAGAAAAAAAATCTTTTCTTTCTACCGAATGCCTTCTGCCAAATGACTTCTGCCTTTAAATGAGGCCCGCTGCTACCTAGTCGTAGAGACCATTATTTAATCTGGTGTCTCCTTCAATAAAGACTGATTCAACATCAGTTACGGTGAATTTGTCCAGGTTAGCTTGCAGCACTTTTTTCTGAGCTTCCGTCAAGTCTGAAATGTTGAGTACGTCCTCAACTTTTTCGTAAGGAGCATTCTTAATAATTACTCGAGCTAAAGTGGGATACAACCCTCGAAAGTCCCGAAAGTCCCGGACGGCGCTGTTGTTCAAATCAAGTTTTTTGCCGTATTCTGTGGCAAGCTTGTCATCGGCGCGATTGGTTCTAACCGGAGCTTCAACAGCTAGGAGCGAGGATGATGGCAAGACGATACGGCTCAAGGTCGCCGCGATCGCGCTTTCGTCTCCAGCCCATGCAAAGCAGCCCAGCACTAAGCCCAATACTGCCAATAGACGACCCAATCGTTTCATGAAGTTTTGTCTCCTAATTTCATACACAGCATTTATGTAGAGACTACCATTTTGCTTATGCAGTTTTTCAGATAAATCCGCAACACGTAGAGGGCTGTTATAAACTTTACATTAAGGTATTGACATCACGGACGATATATGATACCTCTGCCAATTTAGGCATCGCAGGCAAGTTTATAGAAGACCCTCCAAATTAACAGCTCGGACTGGCATTTTAAAGGGTTAATTTTTGCCCCCACCCAATTTTGTAGCTATCGAGAATTCTTTCCTTTCATTTTGAGAAAAGCGTTCAAGTCAGCATAAGTACCGCCGTAAGTCACGGTGGGAGTGTCGTAACCCTTCAAAGAAACTGTGTGCTGCTCGAAAGCGTCCTGGGCACCCAATTGCGTCAGGTATTTGTAGGTCGTTTCTCCCACAGCGATATCCTTGCCGAGTTGCTTGGTGCAAGATTCCAGGCGAAATGCTGCGTTTACAGTATCTCCCAAGGCGGTATAGTCCGATCGGTCGCTGCTGCCAGAATTTCCCACCATTGCATAACCGGTATTGATGCCGGCCCCGACTCGCAAAGGAAAAGGCAGGGGGTAACGGCTGCTGAGTTCGTCTGTTGCCTGGTGCAGTTCGCTCAAAGCTTGGCAAATCCGCATCATTTCGTCGCTGCTGACACCGCTGGTTTTGTGGAACCAGACGGCCATGATGGCATCGCCGATGTATTTGTCCACCCAACTGCCGTGTTCGCGAATGATCAGTCCTGCTTTGCGGAACCAACTGCCGATGACTTCTGAGAGTAGGGTTTCGTCTAGCTGCCTAGTCAAAATAGTAAAGTCTCGGATGTCCATTACCATGACGCTAATCAGGCTGCGCACCGTCAAAGTCGCCGTAAAATCGTCAGAGTCTGTGTCGTGTATTGGCTCTATCCGGTGGCCGCCGGTTGGGTTGTAGAAGTCCAATTCGGTTTGACCAAAAATAATCCGATCGCCATTTCTGAGAGTGACAGGAATGCTGACGCGCCGCCCGTTGACAAAGGAACCGTTGCGGCTGCCCAAGTCGATCAGGTAGAACTCTCCTGTCTCCATTTGCTGTAACATCGCGTGATTACGGGAAATCCAGCGATCGGTCAGTACAAAATTATTGTCATCGCTCCGGCCTACTGTCCAGCAATTGCTGCCGGAGAGCGGCAAGTAGCGATTGCCGCTTTTTTCTGTACGAAGTACCAAATGTGGATTGGCTTGCAAAGTCACCACAGCCCTAGAAACTACATCAAGTCAACCGATTTGAGGTTTTAAACTTAAAATTTTAACTTTACCGCGCCGCTTATAACTGAGATTGCTGCTAAAAAACCTCAAATCTGCCGTTCTCAAATCTAAAATTGTTTAGTCGATCGTCGATGCACCGGACCCATACAGGATTGCCGAACCACAATTCGATCGCCAGCGAAGGTAGTTATTGTTAGATCATAAGCGAAAGTGCCATATTTTTCACCCCAAAAATGTATCTGGGGAGTTAAATTTGCTGCTTTTTGCCGAAAATATAACTGTGTACCAATATTCTACCTAATGTCACGGCTCCCACTGCGAGCCAAGTTTTATTTATGTTGAGGGGGCGTAAAAAAACTGAAAAATGGCTCTCCGGCTCAGACCGATAATTGTTAAACACAAGGTATCTTTAAGATTTGTTGCTTAACTTCTGGTTTTTGAAGATATCAACAAAGCCTTTTCCTCGCTGCGGCGGTCAATAAATTAGAAACACGAGAATTTTATGTTGTCGAAAAGAATTTTGCCTTGTCTGGATGTGAAAGCCGGTCGCGTGGTCAAAGGTGTCAATTTTGTCAACCTTCAGGATGCTGGCGATCCCGTAGAAATGGCTCAGGTTTACAATGATGCGGGTGCTGACGAGTTGGTGTTTTTGGACATTACCGCGACTCACGAAGACCGGGACATTATTATTGATGTGGTGTACCGAACGGCCGATCGAGTATTTATCCCTTTGACGGTGGGCGGCGGCATCCAATCCTTAGACACCATTAAAAGTTTATTGAGGGCGGGCGCAGACAAGGTGAGTATTAATTCGGCGGCGGTGCGCGATCCGAGTTTAATTGACAAAGCCAGCGATCGATTTGGCAATCAGTGCATTGTAATCGCGATCGACGCCCGCAAACGGCAAGATGCAGATAATCCCGGTTGGGACGTGTACGTGCGCGGAGGGCGAGAAAATACCGGCAAAGATGCGATCGCCTGGGCCAAAGAAGCCGAACAGCGCGGCGCTGGCGAAATTCTGGTGACAAGCATGGACTCGGACGGCACTCAAGCCGGTTACGATTTGGAATTAACCCGAAGCATCGCCGAAATTGTCGAAATTCCCGTCATTGCTTCCGGCGGCGCCGGCAACTGTCACCACATCTACGAAGCCGTGACACAGGGCAAAGCAGAAGCTGCACTGCTGGCTTCCCTGCTGCATTACGGGCAGCTCAGTGTAGGAGAAATTAAAACTTATCTAGCAAAATGTCAAGTTCCCGTGCGACAGCAGCAGCCATTAGTCATTAGTCATTAGTCAGTGGGTGGATAGTCGGGCGCATCTCAATATCTTGCAACATTTTCAACAAACCGCTCTGCAGGTTCACTCCAGCGCCCTCTCACAGTGCAAACAGGCTAAATAAATCCGCCCCCACCCCACGATAAAACCCGTTACTGACATTGATACCCATATGTGAGGCGCATCCGAAGGCACTTATATAGAATTTTTGTGATTCTACACAAGTGCCTTCTACATAAATGTGTTGGGGCGACCCGCGCCAGTCATCTAGAAATATTCCCTGAGAAGGATTTCAAATCTCAGCTTTTTCAGCTAGATATTATATATTAGCTCGATTTGAGAGAGAGCAACGGTTGCTTTTCTCAAACTTAAGTTAAAGATTGTGCAGAATTTGAGTTAGTTTCAGCCTGTTAACAATCTTAGCGACGATCAAAACTTCTAAAAACGGAGAAATTCTGTATGTCTTTTATCAGCTTTAACTTTCCTACCAAGCGTTTAGTTCGCACTTTAATAGCTGTTTGTTTTTGTGCCTTAATGTTTGTTTCTAATGCTTTCCCGGCTTTTGCCGTTACCAGCAGCACCACCAAAGGTGAAGACCAACTTTTAGGGATTGAAAAAGAATCTCAAGAAGTTGTACTGAAAAAACCAATGTCCTTGGAAGAAACTCAAGAAAAAGCGAACAAAGGACCTAACGAAGTTCAGGGAGACGCTGACATTGAAAAAATGAAAAATCCTTCCAACACAAACGCTACATCCTTTGAGCAACAAGTCAAAAAAGCTGTTGGTAAAATCAAAGACTAACTCAGCGCGCAGTAGTCAACCGACATTTGTCAGTATAAAAGATTAGGGACACGGCACGATGCCGTGTCCCTTGAAATGTCGTATCCAATCTCAATTTAGGTCTTTTTTTAAGAATTGGTATCAGATTGAATAAAAAAGTGGAAAGGACTTGGCATCTTTCGGCTTTACGAACACTCTTTGCTGGGGCTGCAAGTGCAAGCTATCGAATTTTTCTCTCGTCAAATTAGCGTTTACTACTTGACCGTCATCTAAGGTTAATTCTACCTGAATTTCCCATCCCAAATGAATCAAGCGACTGATTCTTGCAGGCACTGTTGCACTATTTTCTGTAGTTTCAATTACTACGTCGTGAGGGCGCAAGAAAATCTCTGGGTTGGCTGAGTCAAAGCCGTTGTCTTGAAACATCCTCGAACTGCTGGGCAATACATTGACGGGGCCGATAAAACTCATTACAAAAGCACTGGCTGGATGGTCGTAAATTTCTGCGGGTGTGCCTACTTGTTCGATTTTACCTTTATTCATTACTGTAATGCGATCGGCAACTTCCATTGCTTCTTCTTGATCGTGCGTCACAAAGACTGTGGTAACGTGAACTTCGTCGTGCAGCCGCCGCAACCAAGCACGCAAATCTTTGCGAACTTTGGCATCGAGAGCTCCAAAAGGTTCGTCTAGCAGTAAAACTTTCGGTTCCACAGCCAGGGCTCGGGCGAGGGCCACCCGCTGTCGCTGGCCTCCAGAAAGTTGCGACGGGTATCTATCGCCCAATCCTCCCAATTGCACTAAATTCAACAATTCTTCTACCCGCGATTTGACTTTCGCGGGCGGTGTTTTCTGAATTTGCATCCCGAAAGCGATGTTTTTTCGCACTGTCATGTGCTTGAATAGCGCGTAGTGCTGAAACACGAACCCAATTTTGCGGTCTTGGACGCTAGTATTGGTCGCATCTTGTCCTGTCAGCCAGATTTTGCCGGAGTCGGGCATTTCTAAACCGGCAATCAGCCGCAGCAGCGTAGACTTGCCGGAACCAGACGGGCCCAGCAATGCGACTAGGGAACCGGATTCAATTTCTAAGCTGACCCGATCGAGTGCTTGGAAACTGCCAAACTGTTTTGATACGTTTTCTACAACTATGCCCATAGGAAGTTCGGCAACGAAGCCGTGTACAAAATTTAACAGATTTAACGGATGGAGGTTGAGCTTCGAGCTTCGAGCGAAAAAGGTTAATCTCCGGTTTGGGGATGGGTTAAAGTAAGTTTTTTATAGCACGATCGCAGATCCGTTTGTTAATTTTAGGGTTTTGGCGATCGGTCAGTCGATTTTAGATTTTAGATTTTAGATTTTAGATTTACTTGCAGCTTTGAATCTGGAAGGTGGAACTTTGGTCTAAAATTTTGAACTCTCCAGGAAAGGAGTCGGGGCTTTGTATCCGTTTTTGGGCGCGGTCAAACACCCGAAAATTCACAAAAATGCACCTCCCAAACAAAACGACACAATTCTTTGCTCCCAAAGTTGGCGTTTGGTACTACAATGCAGCAAAAGTTCAAGCGTTTTTGACTTCAAAGGCTGAGGGGATAAAGGAAAATGGGAGATGTTGGACGTGTGCCTGTAGGAATTATCGGCGCTTCAGGGTACGGCGGCGTGCAACTTGTGCGACTGCTGGCGGATCACCCACTGGCTGAAGTAGTCTATTTGGGTGGGGATAGCAGTGCGGGAAAACCTTTTTCCAGCCTTTATCCGCATCTGACTAACTGCATTGATTTGACAATCGAGGCGATCGACCTAGAAAAAATAGCGGCAAAATGTGAAGTTGTGTTTCTGTCGCTGCCGAACGGTTTAGCTTGCAAAATGGCACCGACGCTGATAGAAAAAGGCTGCAAAGTCTTGGATTTGTCGGCTGATTACAGATTTGAAAATCTGGAAACTTACAAAGCTTGGTACGGCGGCGAGCGATCGGACTCTGAACTGGCTGCAACGGCTGTTTACGGTTTGCCAGAATTGTATCGCGATCGAATTAAAGACGCTCAGTTAGTAGGCTGTGCCGGCTGCTACGTTACTGCTAGTTTATTAGCCCTGGCACCTTTGCTCAAACAAGGTCTGATCGTGCCAGAAACAGCAATTATCGACGCCAAATCCGGTGCTTCTGGGGGGGGCCGCAAAGCCGAAGTTAATCTCTTGTTGGCTGAAGCAGAGGGTTCTCTGGGCGCTTACGGTGTTGGCCGCCACCGCCACACGCCAGAAATCGAGCAAATTTGTGGCGATTTAGCCGGACACGATATTAAAGTTCAGTTTACTCCTCACCTAATTCCGATGGTACGGGGAATTCTGGCGACTGTTTACGCAACTTTGCGCGATCCGGGTTTGGTGCGGGAAGATTTAATCACGATTTTCAGCGCTTTTTACCGCAATTGTCCTTGGGTAAAAGTGTTACCGGCTGGGGTTTATCCGCAAACAAAATGGGCTTGCGGTACGAATCTTTGTTATATCGGCATCGAAGTCGATCCGCGTACTGACAGGGTGATTGTGCTATCGGCGATCGACAATTTAATTAAGGGACAAGCCGGTCAAGGCATCCAGTGCATGAACTTGATGATGGGTTGGGAAGAAACTTTGGGTTTGCCTCAATTGGCTTTCTATCCTTAATTGAGAATTGGTAATTGGTAATTGGGTCGGGGCTGGTTTACGAGATGATTGGTTTTTAGGCAATCATTGTTTGTAAAACCCGCCCCTTGTATCTACAGAATCTAAATTCCCGATGCGCGATGCCCATCCGATTTTAGATTTCCAATTTTAGATTTTAGATTCAAGTTACTAATCAATTCTTCAATTCTTCAATTCTTCAATCTAAAATTGCCCGATGCCCGATGCCCATCCGATTTTAGATTTACGATTGCTGATTTTAGATTGAAGTTACTAATCAATTCTTCAATCTAAAATCTAAAATCTAAAATCTAAAATTGCCAGATGCCCAATTACCAATTATCCAGTGTTATTTTGGCCCGTAACCGATCGACCCAGCATAAATTGCCCGATCGCCCAATTGATCCTCAATCCGTAACAAACGGTTGTATTTAGCCACCCGTTCGCTGCGACACAGAGAACCGGTCTTGATTTGGCCGGCACGAGTCGCTACCGCCAAATCGGCAATTGTGGTATCTTCAGTTTCACCGGAACGGTGGCTGATGACCGATCGATAACTGTTCCGTTTACCGAGGTCGATCGTATCCAAAGTCTCCGTCAAAGAACCAATTTGATTCAGCTTAATCAAAATCGAATTGCTAGCTTTCAAATCAATCCCTTTTTGCAGCCGCGTGCGATTAGTAACAAACAAATCGTCACCCACCAATTGAACTTTGCTGCCCATTTTCTGCGTCAGCGCTACCCAACTGTCCCAATCGTCTTCATGCAAACCATCTTCAATGGAAACAATCGGATATTTTCCGGCCAAACCATCCAAATAATCGATTAATTCTGCTGGCGAATGAGCCACACCGTCGTAAGTGTACTGTCCATCTTTGTAAAATTCGCTAGCAGCAACATCCAAAGCTAAAGCAACTTGTTCACCTGGCTTGTAGCCAGCTTTTTCAATAGCTGCAATCAACAAATCCAAAGCTGCTTGATTGGATTTAAGATTAGGCGCAAAACCGCCTTCATCACCAACACCAGTCAGCAAACCCTCAGCTTTTAAGACTTTGCTCAGGGATTCAAATACCTCTGCACCCCAGCGCAAAGCTTCTTTAAAAGATGGGGCACCCACAGGGACAATCATAAATTCTTGAATGTCCACATTATTGTCGGCGTGGGCGCCGCCGTTGATGACGTTCATCAAAGGCACGGGTAAAACGTTAGCTAAGGGCCCGCCCAAGTAGCGGTAAAGGGGGAGCCCTAAAGTCTCGGCAGCAGCCTTTGCTGTGGCTAAGGAGACTCCGAGAATGGCATTTGCGCCGAGGTTGGACTTGTTGGGGGAACCGTCCAAGTCAATCATGGTTTTGTCTACCTGCGCTTGGTCGATCGCATCCAGATTAGCCAAAGCGGGGGCAATTTTGTGTTCGACGTTAGCGACGGCTTTCAGGACTCCTTTGCCACCGTAACGTTTGTTGTCGCCGTCGCGGAGTTCGTGGGCCTCAAAAGAGCCTGTAGACGCGCCGCTGGGCACTTGTGCGAGCCCGACAACACCGTTAGCTAGGTAAACTTCAGCTTCAATGGTGGGGCGGCCGCGGGAGTCGAGGATTTCTCTGGCTTTAATAAATTCGATCGCAGTGTCTAGCATATTAACGATTCCTGACCTTACTCACGGTTTGATGACATTTGGCAGTCTGTTGGCTTTCCCACGCTGACTGCTGACGGGTAATAGAGTACGCGATCCCCAGAATTATTGCTGCACAGTTCAAAATATTTGCGGATTTGGGCAGCTTGGTGTCAATAAGCTAGGCTTGTTGCCGAACGACCAGAGGCAATTTTGACAGTAATTTAAATTTTTTAACCGCCCATTCACGCAGAGTTTCTAATTGAAACATTTGTTAAAATCAGAATATCAACAAAGTCACTTAACAAAGGAGAGACCTAAGATGTTAGAAACAACCGTCGGAGAAATTATAGCATTAGCTGAAAATTCAGACCCAATTATTCCCGATCCGCCTAACATTCAATTATTAACAGCCCCATTGCCAAATCCCAGCGACCCCAACTTTTTTGACTTAACTCCCAATGACGACGCATTTTTATTAGCAAATGGAATTCTGCGCAACACTCCGGGAGGTTTGCGGGCCTTAGCCGGCAACGATTTCGTCAGAGGTTCAGGTGGTGCAGAACTGATGAACGGCAACAGCGGCATAGATACTTTAATCGGAGGTTGCGGCAACGATACTATTCGCGGCGGTCAAGATTTTGACATACTTTACGGAGAATGCGCCAACGATTTAGTCAGCGGAGATCAAGGCGATGACTACGCTTACGGAGGCACGGGCAATGACTTTATTCGCGGCGGTAAAGGGAATGATGCTTTAGTCGGAGACAGTGGAAACGATACCCTAATCGGTGATGCTGGAATTGATAGACTTTGGGGAAAAGAAGGCGCAGATTTGTTTGTCATCAAAAGAGAAGCGGAAGCAACATCGCGGGAAATTGGTTCGGATCAACCGCCTTCAGTTCCCAATTTTAATACAGATGAAGTGCCTGCAGATTTTATTCTGGATTACAATCCAGCTCAAGGAGATGTCATTGGATTAGCTTCAGGGTTAACGCAAAATGACATTGTTTTGACTGAAAAGTTTTTAACAATTGGTGATGCCAGAGATTACGATAGCAATGGCCCTTTTCCTCCGGGACAGCCTCGAACCGCTGATTTTAGAATTTTAAATACTAAGGCGACGGTGATTAGGGAAGCTAGTACCGGAAATATTCTGGGTTTGGTGAAAGATGTGTCGCCGGCTCAACTTCAGTTTACCTCTGTGTCTGAAAGCTCGATCGCCCTTGGATAATCCTCAGAGGTTTATAGTAAGAACTAAAGTCCTCTATCAGAACTTTAGTCCTTACTACAAAAAATTTTATTCGTTTCCAAGTTCTGCATTTCAAGACCAAAAATCCGCCACATCATATCCCATTTCGCTGAGCATTTGCCGCAGCAGAGGCAAGCTCAAACCGATCACATTGGTGTGACATCCTTCGATTTGTTCCACAAAAAAGCCGCCTTTACCTTCCAGTGCAAAACAGCCTGCACAGGCGAGGGGTTCTCCGGTAGCGACGTAGGCCGCAATTTGGCGCGAGGTAACTTCCGCAAAATGAACTTTTGTAACTTGACAGCGAATGAGCGATCGCGACCTTGCCTCATCAAAGTCATCGAATCTAGTATCAATTAAAGCATGACCCGTATATAATTCCCCAACCTTACCGCGCATTTTTTGCCATCGCGAGATTGCTTCTTCCGCATCCTTCGGTTTGCCGTGAATTTCGCCATCTATGAGCAAAATTGAATCGCATCCCAACACCAAACACAATTTGGGATTGGGGATTTGCGGGTGAGAATTAGCCAGCAAAAACTTAGCTACAGCCTCAGCTTTTCCCGATGCTAAAACCTGCACTAATTTAGTGGCATCCCTCATTTGTATTTGCCCTTCATCAAAGTCGCTGGGGCAAATCACAGCTTGAATGCCAGCATTTTCTAGCAGGCTGCGGCGCGCCGGAGAAGCTGAAGCTAACACAAAAGTTGGAATTTTCATAAGTTAAGAAGGAAGAAGGAATAAGGAAGAAGGAAGAAGGAAGAAGGAAGAAAAATAAACTATTCCCCATCCCCAAGGCACTGCGCCCTATTCCCCATTCCTAACTACTTTTTAACCTAATAAACAGAGAAAGATTTAACGACTTTCTCAAAAGCTTCTTTTACCTTGGGCCAGCGTTCTTCTGTAGTGGAAACGTTAAGCGTAAAAAGTTTGCCGCGGCTGACTGCTACACTCGCTAAGTTGTGCCGTTCTTGGTTGGGCAACTTAACGGCATATTCTAAAATGTAATAGTTTTTCGATCGCGATTCGCGAGCTTCTGCATTGACTAATTCAGCTTCGCGACCGGAATCACTCGGGGCGATCGCACTTTTGCTGAGCTTGTATCCCACATCGGTCGGCGTTCCCAAATCCGCCAGGGTTTTGTCCTTGGGGACTGGACTGATTACCACGCTGACGTTCTCGGTTTGCTGAATCAAATCGCGGAACACCACATCAGGCCCGTTAGAAACCGCGATCGGCAGCCAGCCGTTAGGATAGAGAAATTGATAGCCGTCGCCAGTATCAACGTAGCTTTTGAGTCCGGTGACTTTAGATACACAACCGGTCAAGGTGAGGCTCAGAACAACCAGAAGTATTGCCGCAATTCGTTTGAGCATTATTTTTACGGGTAGGGTAACACTAAAATATTTAATTTTAATTGTCTCACCAAACCTTGCCCCTAAAAATAGTTAAGCTATGCTCGCCGTTTGTGTACCGCCCGCGAGGCATAGCCGTATAGTCTAATTTTTAACAAAATCATTACAGGTGAGTCAGCCAGCTAATCAGTCCGTGCTTGGTAGAAATTTCTAAAGCCAAGAGAGAAACAAAACCAATCATGGCAAGGCGGCCGTTTAAGCGTTCTGCGTAGGGGGTGAAGCCGGTGCGGGGTTCGTCATCGATATATACTGTCGGTTCGATCGCAAAATTGTTCATTTTGCCTTGGTCGTCCAGCATTAAGCCTCTGTTAGTCATGTTTGTTTCCTAAATTGCGTTTGGTCTACTGTAAATAAATGTAACAGACTTGTGAAGATATGTAAAGGATTGTGAGCTTTTTTTTAAAAAAGACCTCAATATGACACCATTTTCAAAAATAAATGCAACTGTCGGCAAGCTCTAAACCCTTATATAATCAGTCTTTCCCAAATCTAAAATCTAAAATCTAAAATTTAAAAGGGTATGACTGTGGACAGTAGACTCTGGGCCCCGGAGGGGGGAGGATAGAGTTGAGAGGCGCAAAAGTCGATGGTGTGTGGCAAATCCAGTCTGGGTTTGACGAAAATTGTGGAACGGAGGAAAAATTTATGCGGGCCAGTCTGGAAATGCGGTGGTTTTATAGCGGTGCGCTGCCAAAATCGATCGCTCAATGGTTTGGAAGCGACAGTCTCGGCGGGTATCTTTCACCTCCCGAAGAGCGGGAAGACATATATTTGCTAGTCCCTGGCTGCGACTACTTGGGAGTGAAGCTGCGCGGGAAAACATTAGAGGTAAAGTGGCGGCAGGCAGAGTTGGGGGCGATGCAGTTCGGCAACCGCTGGGAAGGCAAGGCCGAGAAGTGGCTGAAGTGGGTATGTGCCGACACTATGGCCCCGGTACCGGCGGATATTGTGGCGACAGGAAAGTGGGTGGGAGTCAGGAAAAAGCGAGCGCAGCGTCTTTACCAAGTTTCGGCCCCTGGTTCCCCGATGTCTGTGCCTGTGGAAGCCCCAATTCCCCAAGGTTGCACCGTGGAACTTACTCAGTTGAACATTAACGGCAGCGCGTGGTGGACTTTGGGATTTGAAGCGTTTGGCAGCGAAAGTTCTTTGACAGAAAGCCTGCAAACAGTGGCTACTTGGACTAGCAAGAGCTATCAGGCGCAAAAGTTGAAAGTTGAGGATTCTTCGGCTTATCCGATTTGGCTGGGCAGCAAGTAATATCAAATCCGGCTTTAATAATACCTCCTATATTGTTTAGTCCCTGTCTGCTGGGACGACAGTTTTTGTAGACGCGGTGTCAACCGCCGAGTCTAATCGAGGGGGTTTCTCACTATTCCCCCTCTGTTCCATTCTCCCCTTCTTTCATTCTCCCCACTCTGCCAGCAGTTCTCAGAATTTGACAAGCTAAAATTGCCGCCCCAAACCCGTTATCAATATTCACCACACCCACACCAGCCGCACAAGAATTGAGCATAGTTAAAAGAGGAGCAATCCCGCCAAAACTCGCGCCGTAACCCACACTCGTCGGCACAGCAATCACCGGACAATCTGCCAAACCCGCAACCACACTCGCCAAAGCGCCTTCCATACCCGCCACCGCAATCAACACATCAGCATCAGCAATTACGTGCCGATTGCTCAGCAAGCGGTGAATGCCGGCAACTCCGACATCCCACAAACGTCGCACCTGAAAACCGCAAAGTTCCGCAGTAACTGCCGCCTCTTCAGCTACAGGTAAATCCGCCGTTCCCGCACTGATAATAGTCACAGTACCCGGATGCTGCGGAGTTGGGGAATTAGCAGCAGAAATTGCACAAATTCGAGCCTTTTGGTAGTAGCATAAATCGGGTATTTTTTGCTGCAATTGCTTGAAAACTTCCGGTTCAATTCGCGTCGCCATCACCGCAGAATTTCGCCCGCGCATCGCCTCGATAATCTCAACAATTTGGTCTGGGGTTTTCCCTGGGCCCCAGATTACTTCAGGAAAACCCGTTCTTAAAGTACGGTGGTGGTCAATTTTTGCAAAATCCCCCACTTGTTCAAAGTCAAAATACTTTAATTTATCTAAAGCTGCGATCGGACTCACATCGCCGGCGGCCACAGATTCGAGTAAATTCTGTAAAATTTCAGGTTCCATTAATTAATGACTGATGAATTTGACTGCTGACTGCTATAGATTGCTCCGGGCGGGTTTATTTATCCGATCGGTCGATCGCACATACCCTGGTAAAACCGGCCCCTACAGACTAATAAATGCTGAGTGCTGAGTGCTGACTAATAACTATTCTGTTATCTTCAGCTCGTACAAATTCCAGAAAGCACCGCCGAGGGCACTGTAGCGAATTCCCGAAATGCGATCGCGCACCGCCTCAAAAGTCAGCGGATTCACCATATAAACAAAAGGCACTTGTTCAGCTATAATCCGCTGGGTCTCCCCATAAAGTTCCTTGCGCTTCGCCTCATCAAGCTCTTGGGAAGCCTTCACATAAAGGTCATCGATTTTCTGCTCCCAGTCGTACACTTCCCAACCTTTAATCGGCGGTTCTCCGGCTTGCGGGCCCTGGTTGAAACTGTGCAAAGTCCCATTGACCGACCAAATATTGTAGCCGCTGTGCGGTTCAGTACCTCCCGTAAAAGCGCCGAGGTAAGTATCCCAATTCCGCGTCAACCGCAGCTTTTCCACATAAGTGTTAAAACTCAGGAACTGTGTATCAACTTGCATCCCCAGTTTGCCTAAATCTTGCTTAATTTGCGTTCCCATTTGTTCCCGAACTTTTTTACCCGCAGCCATCAACAAAGTAAATCGGACTTTGTTGCCCTCCACATCCAATAATTGACCCTCACTATTATATTTGAAACCAGCACTTAACAGCAACTCTTTGGCTTTTTGCAGATCGTAACTGTAAGTTTTCAATCCCTGTTCTGGGGAAAGGTAGAATGGACTTTGCGCCGGAATTGGGGAATGCAGCGGTGCCCCAAGTCCGCGATAGATATTGTTAGTCATGGCGGATCGGTTGATCCCGTAGGCGATCGCCTGCCGAAATTCCTTAGTCGCGAACCACCGAGACTTAACCGGGTCTACAAACGGCTGATTTTGAGCATTGCGCCCCTTATTCAGATTGAAACACATAAACACGCTGCCAGTATCCGGGCCACCGTTGAAGACCGTATATTTGCCGCGTTTTTCCTCCCGTTTCAGCAGCGGAAACACTTCCGGCTGCACGTCCAGAGTATCCAAATCGCCAGAGCGAAAATTCAGCAGTTGATTGTCAGTATTTTCGATAATTTGCCAAACTATTTGCTGGATGTAAGGCTGAAGGTTTCCCTCAGCATCTTTGCGCCAAAAATACGGATTTCGTTCCAAAACAACGCGCTGATTAGGAGTATAGCTCAGCATTCGATATTGACCGTTGCCGACAATTTTTTGAGGATCAGTATCCGTGTCCCAAGTAGTCAAGAATTTAGGTTTGCCATCTGCATCTGTATTCTCTACAGATTCCTGTAAAATATGAGCTGGTAAAATAGGGATTCCCCCAGCATATCTAATAAAAGGAGCAAAGGGTTCGGCAACGGAAAATTCAACGCGGCGGCTGTCAATTTTTTTAACTTTTGGGAATTGGCGACTCATGCCCACCCTCAGAGTATCTTTCAAACCGCTAGGAATTTTGTCATTGAAATAAATCTTTTCATAGCTGAAGATAATGTCATCAGTAGTCATCGGTTCCCCGTCCGACCATTTCAAACCCTCTCGCAGGGTGAAGACAATCTTTTTGCCATCTTTAGACACTTCCCAGGACTCGGCTAAACCGGGTTCTAACTCCGATGTCAAGCCATTTTCGTTGATCAATCCCTCGTACATATAGCCAAAAACGCTGTATGCAGATTGATTTAGGGGGTAGTTGAAGGTGGCCGGGCCGCTGGGGGTGGGAACGATGAGTCTGTTTACTAAGTTCGATCGGGCTGGAGTGCACGCAGACAGAGTTATAGTGGCAATTGCCGCCAGTACAATCGCCAGCCAGCGCAGTTTTGAATGTAGCATCATAGAAATTTTCATAATTTTTTAGTTTACCACCTGCGTGCAACTATGACTGAGATTGTAACCAACCGAGAAAGTCTCCAGTACGCGAAAAATACTTTGTTATCCCTACTTCCCGCAAAGCATCTTGAACTTCTGGTAGTTTGCCAAATTCTTTGACGTTGCCACTTAGAAATACTTTGGTTTCTGTGGGGCGCAAGCGGGCATGACTCAAGATACAGTGTAAAATCAAATTATCTGTTGGGTCTTTTTCGATGATAGTTGTGTTTAAGCTTGCTTCGATAATCTCTGTATTTAATACAATCATTTCTGCATTTTGCGACAGAATATAAATTGCTTCACGCAAGCGAAATTGAATTTCATCTATTCGATTGCTATAGTAAATCAATGACTGTTCTAGGTTAAAAGATAGAGATGCGACCTGTTCAGATGTCACATCTCGCTTTGTTTGACTAATTTGACACGTTAGCTGTTCCTTAAACTTGTTTTGTCGCTTCACCTCGTCCTCTAAAGCCGACAGAGACTCCATATAACAAATGCTGGGTATGACCAACTGAACTGATGACGATAAATCCCGCAGCAACATAATTGCTTCAGCCTCGCGCCCTGTAGCAATACTCATCAAAAAGTTAGTCTCGATATATAAAATTGCCACCTAATCTCACTTCGGATTTTGTTGTTCCACCTGCTAGCATCGGCAGCAAACCGATTTCTGCTATCTGTTTAGACGCTGGGGGAGTTTCTGATTTCCAGTGATAGGCTAAGTCATGCAGCCACGCTTCTACCAGCGTTTCAATCGTATGTCCAAATATGCTTTTGCTACCAAAGTCAGGCTGATAATAACGAAGTATTTCACCAGTGTTTAGAGAGCAAACAGGTTCAGATAAATTTACGCCGTCCCATTTGAAAATCAGAATTTGTTCGGTGTCAACAAACATAGCATAGGGAATGACTGTGCGTTGTTCAGACATCTTCGCTAACGCAGCTTTCATCCAAGATATCATGTAAGCAGCAATCCTCTGCTTTGCTGCTGTTTCTTGAGCTTGAATAATTTTGACCTCGATTAGCGCGACTATGCGATCGTCCTTATCTAGAGCAATGATGTCAACGTCGATCGGCATTTCGATTTCCAAGTCTTCGGCGATCATAAATTCGACTCCTAATTAAGTAGAAAATATTCATAACTTGACAGCTATTTTAGCACTAACAAAACTACAGCGTAAGCTGCGATTCCTTCTTCTCTTCCCACCGGCCCTAACTTTTCGTTTGTAGTAGCTTTGATGCCGATTTGGTCTGGTTTTAATTGTAGGACAGTAGAAAGCCGATCGCGCATTTGCTCAATATGCGGTTTCAGCTTTGGACGTTCCGCCACCACCACGGAATCAATATTGCCGATTTCCCAGCCTTTATCTAAAATTAACTGATTGACTTGTGCCAGCAATACGAGACTATCAGCCCCTTTCCATTTCGGGTCAGTTGGCGGGAAATAAAGACCGATATCTCCTAAGCTGAGAGCTCCGAGCATCGCATCCATGATAGCGTGGGTAAGTACGTCGGCGTCGCTGTGTCCTAATAAGCCTAATTCGTGGGGAATGTGCACGCCGCCGAGGATGAGGGGGCGTTCTGGAACTAAGCAGTGAATGTCGTAGCCGTTGCCGATGCGGATGTTCATGTGAATTTAAGGTTGGGGACAAGCCGAGACTAGACAATTATTTTACATTCAGTCTGGAGATAAGTAAATTTTGGCGTTGGTGAACTGAGGTGTGATTTGGCTCTCACCGCTGACGGAGACAGGTCGAAGAGCGTTCAAATCAGAGTATCTAAATAATTACTTGAATATTGAATGGGAACGTCCGAGAATTTGAGGAGCGTGAATTAGTAAACGAATTGAATGTTTGAGAATTTCTTCGTATTGAGAATAACAAAGAGATTTTATCTTCAATCGAGCAAGATAGTGTCTGAGTCTTGTATTTTCACCTTCAACTGCAAGTCATATAATTTTTACCGATGATTGAGTGACCATCTGGAATAAACATTGAATAAACTTTCAGGCAATTTGTTACATAAAAATAGCATTTTTATTTTTCAACATCCCATCAATGTTTAAATGTTTGGGCATCATGGTCTCCTACAGCCCAGGCTAAAATATCGGCGTTGAAGTAGTCTACTGCTATCCACAACCAGACGCAAGTTTTTTTTGAGCCAATAAATGTTTCTAATTCATCTAGTTCTACGACCTCGGGAATTGTGTCTGGACGGACGATATTTCAAAAGTTTGAAAACCGAGATCCCTTTTTTGGCACGCTACATATAGTGTGCTTGCGTAAGTCCTGTATGTGTTAGTTTATCGATCGTCCCAAGAAGAACCCGATCGCCTCCTCAAATCTAGTTATTCCCTAGATGGCGAAGAAATCGTCCCCGGCTTTACTCTCCCGATTGCCGAGTTTTTTCAGAAACTGGGTTTTTCAGGAAAGTGCGATCGATGATATTGCGATCGGCAAAGCACAGGTATCGGGTGTGCTTTGCTACGAGATGTAATTATTCGCACTCTGCAAGATGCTGAGATTGCGGGATACGGGCAATTATTGTCTACGGTATCTCGGAAGATTTTGTTAAATTATTTTGTGTGAAGTTATACCAAGATATGATATAAGCTAGTTAGAAAAACTTATAGGAATATTGTATGCTGGAGTCCTTTCAGATACACAACTTTAGGCTCTTTCAACACCTTGAAGTTAGAAAGCTGAATCGTGTCAACCTGATTGTTGGCAAAAATAATGCTGGAAAGAGTACGTTTCTTGAAGCCGTAGAACTCTATGCCAGCAATGCTTCCCCTACAGTCCTGCTTGACCTTGTAGAGTCTAGGCAAGAGACTTGGTTTAGTGAAGCTCAGCCACATTCCCAAAATTTTATTAGTAATTCTGTGCGACATCTTTTCTGCGGTCACAAATTACCTATAATTGGAGAAAAGGGTATTTCTCTTGGAGAAGTCGCTTCAAACACAAAGCTTCATATCAGTGCCGCTGCATATCAGAATAAAAATGATGATGAAGGCACGCTCAGGAAAATTCGTATTTCTGAGGTGCAACTTGATGAAAACCTATCAAATGTTGAAATTTTTCTGATAGCAGAGGAAGGTGAAAGAACTAGAAGGCTTTTTAGTTTAGACTTAGACAATAAAGATCTGAGAGAGATCCGACGTCGCAATAGAATGATTTCTGGTTCTGAAAGGAAGGAATCCGAGTTAAAATACACATGGCAGATTGTTTCGACCGAAAATATGCCCAATCGAAAATTAGCTGCTCTTTGGGATTTAACGAGCTTGACAGATTTAGAGTCGGAGGTTATTTCTGCTCTTGGCCTAATTAACGATCGAGTTACTGGAGTGGCTTTTGTAGAGAATAATGCAAGTGACTTTAGAACTCGAGAAAACGATCAGCGTATTGCTCTTGTAAAAATCAAAGGCATAGATGAGCCATTACCTCTCAAGAGTATGGGAGATGGTATGACTCGTTTGTTCCATATAATTGTTGCACTTGTAAATGCTCGAAACGGACTGCTCTTAATTGATGAATTTGAAAATGGATTGCACTGGAGTGTTCAACCCAAAGTTTGGGATATAGTTTTTCAGCTATCAGATAAACTTAATGTTCAAGTCTTTGCAACCACTCACAGCCGCGATTGTATAAAAGGTTTCGACCAGGCATGGAATAACTATCCTACGCTTGGTGCTTTCTTTAGACTTGATGAAAAGAATGGGTTAATCAAAGCTACAGAATATACATCGGAGACCCTAAATGATTCGATGGATATGGATGTGGAAGTGCGGTAAGTAGTATGAGCGATGTTTGCAAGCAAGATACAGATAAAGTTTTACTTGTTGAAGGAGTTAATGATTGCCATGTTGTTATGGCTTTATGTAAAGCTCATAATGTTCCTGAGACTTTCGGTATATATGAATGTGGTTCAAATGTCGGCGTTTTAAAACGATTAAATGCGCTGATTATACGTCCTAATCCTCCTCAAGTAATAGGAGTTATGCTTGATGCTGACACTTCTGTTCAAGGCCGATGGCAAAGTATAAAAAGCAAGTTACAACATTACAGTTATACGTTCCTGAACAAACCTGATGCTGATGGAACGGTAGTCGAGAGCTCTTCAGATGAAGAACCTAAACTGGGATTTTGGCTCATGCCTAATAATCAAGATTCTGGTATGTTAGAAGACTTTTGTGCGGAACTTGCACAGCCAGAATCTTTGGCACTTGCGCGAGAATGTGTGGAACAGGCGCAGGCAAGGCAGGTAACAACATTCAAAGAAGTGCATCGCAGTAAAGCAGTGATTCATACATATCTTGCTTGGCATGATGAACCTGGTTATCCCTTGGGAAAAGCAATTACAAGTCAAGCTCTTCGTCCTCACACAGATGTCGCAGTAAAATTCACTAATTGGTTAATACGTTTATTTGGGGAAAAATCAACGATGTAATACTCCCGATCAGCTTCCAGTTATGGTAACGTGATTGGCAAGGTAAAGACATCCGATATAGGGTAGTACGATCGCTCTAACACCAACATACAATCCCATTTAGAATTACTATTAATTTTGATTGAGGAATATAAAACCAATTTTTGTCACCTTTATTGGAATAATAACTTAATCTGACTTCCTTTGGAGAGTATTAATTTTATGATTATATAGTAGTCTTAGCAAACAAACAAAAAGCGCCCCTATTACTAGGAGCGCTTTTTGTTACTCAAAGACTAAAACTTAGCCGTTGATAGAAGGAGCAACCATTGCTACGGGAGTTGTTTCGCCAGCAGCCAAGTCGAGAGGGAAGTTGTGAGCGTTGCGCTCGTGCATTACTTCCATACCCAAGTTAGCGCGGTTGATGACATCAGCCCAAGTGTTGATGACACGACCTTGAGAGTCGATAATCGATTGGTTGAAGTTGAAACCGTTCAAGTTGAAAGCCATCGTGGAGATACCCAAAGCGGTAAACCAGATGCCAACTACTGGCCATGCACCTAACAAGAAGTGCAAAGAACGGCTGTTGTTGAAAGAAGCGTATTGGAAAATCAAACGACCGAAGTAGCCGTGGGCTGCGACGATGTTGTAGGTTTCTTCTTCTTGACCGAATTTGTAACCGTAGTTCAAAGATTCGGTTTCGGTTGTTTCGCGAACCAAAGAGGAAGTAACGAGAGAACCGTGCATTGCAGAGAACAAAGAACCGCCGAAGACACCAGCTACTCCCAACATGTGGAACGGGTGCATCAGGATGTTGTGCTCGGCTTGGAACACGATCATGAAGTTGAAGGTGCCGGAGATACCCAAGGGCATACCGTCAGAGAAGGAGCCTTGTCCGATGGGGTAAATCAAGAATACTGCGGTGGCTGCTGCAACTGGTGCAGAGTAAGCGACGCAGATCCAAGGACGCATACCTAAGCGGTAAGACAGTTCCCACTCACGACCCATGTAGCAGAAAATGCCGATCAGGAAGTGAAATACTACCAATTGGTAAGGGCCGCCGTTGTACAACCACTCATCGAGGGAAGCTGCTTCCCAGATGGGGTAGAAGTGCAAGCCGATGGCGTTGGATGAAGGAACAACTGCACCTGTGATGATGTTGTTGCCGTACATCAAGGAACCTGCTACTGGTTCGCGGATGCCGTCGATGTCCACGGGAGGGGCAGCGATGAAGGCGATGATGTAGCAAATGGTGGCGCTGAGCAAGGTGGGAATCATCAAGACGCCGAACCAACCTACATAAATGCGGTTCTCGGTGCTGGTGACCCAGTTGCAAAACTGATCCCACAGGTTGGCGCTTTCGCGCTGCTGTAAGGTTGTTGTCATGGTTTTATGATTGCTTTATTGATTTGTCAATGTTCGTGACGGGTTTGTGTTCCGCCATGTAAACAAATATAAAGCATATTCTAAGGTTTGTAAAGTATTTTAACAACAGATTAACTGATGCAAGTTATAAGGTTAAGTTATCAATATGAGGAAAGCTGGATAAATGGGCAAGAATGCACAAAAAAGTAGGGAAAGCCTGGAAGCGCGTCGCCTTCAGGCATGGAAATATTAAGATACAGACTTTTGCTGACTGGGTATCATAATCAGAGCCCAATAGGGAACTTCAGCGGGATCGACATCTACGATCGCCCGAATTCGCTGATTCGGCATAGTTGCGCGTTCTATATACAGTGCTCGATCGAACTGTCCCAACTCAATCAGCACGTCCCGGACTTTCGCAAAATGCCTGCCCAGCTTAATAATCACCGCAGCATCAACAACCGCCAGCCGATCGCGCAAAACCTCAGCATCCAGCGTCGCAGGCATAATACTTAACACATCGTTACGATAAGTCAGCGGCACTCCCAACGCAGCCGCACTCGCCATTGTCGAAGAAATTCCCGGCACAACTTCAGTGGTAAATGTCGCCGACAAACGGTTGAATAGATACATAAACGAGCCGTAGAGAAAAGGTTCGCCCTCACACAAGACCGCCACATCCCGTCCCTCGCTGAGGTGTGCCGCAATTTTCTCCGCTGCAATATCGTAATAAGGTTGAGACGATCGCGTCGGACTAAAAGGCAGCGGCATCGGAATCTCAATTTGCTCCGGGCGCAGATAATCTGCGACGATCGCCCGCGCCAGTACCTTACCATTTTCCATCGCCGGATAGGCAATCACCGGCACCGATTGCAAAATCCGATAAGCTTTCAAAGTAATCAACTCAGGATCGCCAGGGCCAATACCCAAACCGTACAATTTACCAGTAGCCTCAGTCATAATTCATCCTTTTTCGCTAACGCATTCACGGCCGCCGTTGCCATTGCACTGCCACCGCGCCGCCCGTGCAACGTAATAAATGGCACTCCCCGACTGTTAGCAGCCAGTTCGGCTTTGGATTCAGCAGCCCCCACAAATCCTACCGGGAAACCCAGAATTAAAGCCGGTTTGGGTGCTCCGGCATCCAGCATTTCCAGCAGTCGGAACAAAGCAGTCGGGGCATTGCCAATTGCCACAACCGCACCCTGCAAGTTGTCCAGCCATAAATCAAGCGCCGCGGCCGATCGAGTATTTCCCATTTGCCGCGCCAACTCCGGGATTTCGGAATGCCAGAGGGTGCAAATCACCGGATTGTCAGCGGGAAGGCGTTTGCGAGTGATGCCTTCGGCCACCATCCGGGCATCGCAGAGAATCGGCGCACCGGCGGCGAGGGCTTGGCGTCCGCAGGTTGCGGCCCCCGGCGAAGCTGCTAAATCTGTAACAATATCGGTCATGCCGCAACTGTGAATTAGTCGCACGGCTACCGATTCTAAATCGGGCGGCAAGGTTGACAAATCTGTTTCGGCTCGAATTGTGGCAAAGGATTTGGTGTAGATTTCTGTTCCGTCTCGAATGTAGTCAATCATTGTTTAAAACTGCTATGGGAAGTTTGTGGGATTTGTGAAATAGATTTTTTGAATTAACCGCGAAGATGGAAAGGACGCGAAGGAAGAAACATCGAGAGATATAGAAAGAGAAATGATTAAAACTTGTCAGTTTTAATGGAATCTTTTTTCACTTTAAATTCCCATCTTCGGTGCTCAACAACTCCTGCAATTGGTCGATCGGCAGGCGATCGACCAACTCGCCAAATGACTCCAATGGCTCTCGAAACCGCTGATACACCTGCAACATTCGCTCGATCGCACCGGGCATCTCGGCGGCACTAACCGCCGCACAAATTGGTCGCCCGAAGGGCAAATCTTTTCTACCCGCATAAATCTTGTAACCTTCGATCGCCTCGTCTCCTCGCTCAATCTGAATTCCTACCAGCGTGATATCAATTGGCCGGTGCTGGGCGCAGGACTTTTCGCAACCGCTGAAATGAATGTTAATCGGCAAGTCGATCGTCAATTTTTGCGCTAAATCCCTCGCCATCGCTAAGGCGTGACTTTGAGTATCTGTCGCCGCCGACGCACAGCCGCTGCTGCCGGCACAAGCCACCAAGCACGAATCTAGGCGAGTCGCCGATGAGTGCAATCCCAAATCGCCAACTTGCTGTGTTACCTCAAAAAGCTGGGAGTTGGGGATGTCAGAAATCAACAGATTTTGCCACGGCGTAAGTCTCAGGGTACCACTGGCTAGATTTTGGGCTAAATTTGCCAAACTCCGCAGTTGTTTTGATTCTAGCCTACCTAGGGGCAGTGCAATTCCCATGTAGGAGAAACCGGACTGTTGCTGAGGATAAATGCCGAGATGTTGGTGATTGGGGATGGATTTTTCAGATGAGGCGATCGGGCTTCGCTGCACTACAAACGGTAAATTCCTCTCTACCCTTTCTAGATAACTTTCAGCGCCCCAATCTGCCAGCAGGTGACGCAAACGCGGTTTTTTGCCATTAATTATAGGCAGATTTTTTGTGTATTCAAGATAGGTGCTAGCGAGGGCTGCTAATACTGAAATACATTGCGATTCTTGGATTAAAATCCCTGTCTCGTCGTTTAAATACAGCCGAAAAACGATTTCTGATTGGGTTGAACGCCCTTCAGCAGCTAATAAAATATCGTTGCGTAAATCGCGAATCGAAACCGATTCCCCGCCGTCAAAGCCAATACTGAACTTAGGCGAAAGTTCCGACAATTCGGGATGCGTTTGCAGGTAATCATCCCAAGCTTTCACTAGCGGGCGAGTATCGAGTAGTTGCTGTCGATCGATCCCTGCTGTCGGACTTGCCATAATATTGCGAATCGGGTCAACTTCAACGCGGCGAGATGCCAATCCCAATTCCAGCAAATCTTGCCAAAGTTCATCAGAAACTGGCGAATTCAAGTCTCGAATTTGCAAATTCGCCCGATTCGTTACTTGCAAACAACCGGTACTGTATCGATCGACCAAATCCGCGATCGTCCGACACTGCTGCGCGTTTAAAATTCCCCCCGGAATCCGCATTCTCGATAATATTCCGTCTCGGGCGCGGGAACCGTAAAATAAACCAGGACAAGTCGGCAATTCACTCAAAGCTAACAAAGAAACTCCTCCCCGTGCGACGCAGGGAATCTAAAGTAAACTCCTGAAATCGGCATTCTGACTTTGACAGTTGCGGCACAGCGCCGGAATTGCACCGGACTTTCCCGCTTTCAGGTTTAAGAAATCTATCACAAGTCGATCGGCATCAGCCAGATCGATCGAGTTTCTTAACAAATCTCCGGGCGAGCTCGCCTGTTAGGGGGGAAATTCGTTTTATTATCTTGCTGATTCCTGAATAATTTTTTATAATCTATAATCGAAGTCAAAATCACTCTAAGAGTGCGTGAGTTCTAACTTCTGCTATAAAACCTGCCATCGCGTTATTTATGACAATTGAAGAATTGCAAATCAAACTCGCAGATATCAATCACCTTGTTGAAACATTCCAAACATCAGTAGGTTTGGAAAAATACTACTCGGATGACACTGTGATGATTGAAGGAGATGGTACGATTACTAGCGGCAAAGAAAACTGCCGCCAAGGAAGAGAAATCTTTTTTCAAGAAATGTTAGTTGAGTTTCGAGAATCAAAATTAATTAGTCAAGACATCGCTGTTTCAGCCGACAAAAATTATGATTTTGTAGTAATTTCCAATTGGTACAATGATTACACCGTTAAAGTTGAAGGTCAAATCATTGATTCCAAAAGCAACCAAATCTCGATCGGCTATTGGAAAGATGGTTTGGTAGTCAAGGAAAGTTACAATTACCCAGTGATTACGGTGGTTTAACGCTGTTTGTTAATTAGAGTTACGCAAAACCTGCATAAACCGGGTTTTTTGCCTTATCTGCGCGCGATAACCAAGTATTGTCGAAAAACCCGGTTTATGACCACCCGTGCGTCCTGGACTAATATTGATAAGTGCGATCGTTATTGAACCTGAGAAAAATAATTCGCATGATACTTGAAACTCAGAGATTGGTTTTGAAACCGATTGTAGAGAGCGACCTCAACACGCTCCACGGAATGTTGACTAATTTTTATGTGAGGAGATATCTATGTGACGGCGAAATATTGTCGCTACAACAAGTGGAAGAAATGCTGGCAGAAAACAAAAAGCTTTTTGAAGAAAACAAATTCGGTTTGTGGTTTATCGAGACAAAGAACGATCGAGAAACTATTGGATTTGTTGGTTTGTGGTATTTTTTTGAAGAAGCACAGCCCCAGTTAGTTTACGCACTGCTGCCGAAAGCACTTAAAAAAGGTTACGCTACTGAACCATCAACCAAAATATTGGAGTATGGTTTGAATGAACTTGGCTTGGACTATATTGTCGCAAGCTGCGATCGCCCAAACATTGAGTCGCTTAAAGCCGCAGAAAGACTCGGAATGAGGCAAGTAGAAGAAAGAATTATGAATGGAAATCCGATATTATTCTTTAGAATCGATAAGTAGTAATTAGCAGTAAGGGCGCAATGCACAAATGGCTTTCGGTGGTGGGGATTGGCGAAGACGGACTTTCGGGATTGAGTGCGATCGCCCGTTCCCTACTCGATCGATCTCAAGTCGTTGTCGGCGGTGCCCGTCACCTAGCAATGCTACCAACCGACGACACCCGCGAACAATTGCTTTGGGCTTCGCCGATACAAGCAACAGTCGAGGAAATCATCCGCCGCCGGGGACAATCTGTGTGCGTGCTCGCAACCGGCGATCCCATGTGTCACGGTATTGGCGTCACGCTGTCGCGCCAGATTCCTATTTCGGAAATGACTGTAATTCAGGCTGCATCGGCTTTTAGTCTTGCTTGCGCCCGTCTGGGCTGGGCTTTGGCGGATGTTGAGACTGTCAGTTTGACAAATCGCCCGATCGCATCGATCGCCCTTGCTTTGTCTCCCGGCGCGCGGTTGCTGGTTTTAAGCGCGGATCGACACACGCCGGGAAAGGTGGCTGAATTGTTGACACAGCGGGGGTTTGGCAGCAGTTTGATGACCGTGTTCGAGCGGATGGGAGGGAACTCGGAACGGCGGATCGAGGGGGTAGCAGCAGCCTGGAATGCAGCGGATTTGGCGGATTTGAACACGATCGCGATTGCAGTTGCAGCCGATCGACAAACTCTTGTCCTCCCCCGAACTGCGGGTTTGCCGGATGCTGCATATCACCACGACGGACAACTTACCAAGCGGGAGGTTCGAGTCGTTACTCTGTCAGCGTTAGCACCGATTCCCGGAGAGTTGCTTTGGGATGTGGGGGCTGGCTGCGGTTCGATCGCGATCGAATGGATGCGGAGTCATCCTCGGTGCAGGGCGATCGCGATCGAACGCCACCCAACTCGGCTGCAATACATCGCCGAAAATGCCTCTACTTTCGGCGTTCCCGAACTCCAAATTGTCGCGGGAGAAGCGCCGGAAGCCCTGACAGATTTGCCTCAACCGGATGCCATTTTCATCGGCGGCGGTGTCACCGCAGAAGCTGTGCTGGAAACTTGCTGGAATGCTTTAGGTGAAGGCGGCCGATTAGTTGTTAATGCGGTGACTGTTGAGAGCGAGTTTAAAGTTTTGCAATGGCACGATCGTTATGGTGGGGAACTAATTAGAATTGGGATTCAGCGAGTAGGGGCGATCGGTTCTTTTCAGGGTTGGAAACCGCTTGCACCGGTGACTCAGTGGGCGGTAGTTAAGGGGTAAAAGGACTTACCCAAGGCACGATCGAAGAAAGCGGGTTTTTGACGAAATCTGCGGGCTGTAACGTGTCTTCTGGGCAAAAAACCCGCTTTCTGGGCCCCCATGCGTAAGCCAAAAGGTAAAAGGCGATCGATCTATTTCCATCTTTGATATCTAAGTGAATGAAGCAGTTATAAACACGGCGATAACGTAATAGCTTCTTCAAATCTAGCAATATAGAATACCCGATAGGCGTCTTCTGTCCACTATGCTAAGATGAAGGCTGGTTTACATTTTCTGATGAGGTCGTTATGACCAGTTCGCTGTCTCCTACAAGCATTTCTCGCTATGTCACCCGCAATCCTGAAGTTTTGCAGGGAGAACCGATTATTGCAGACACTCAAGTTACTGTACGGGATATTGTGGTGTTTTGGAAATCAGGAATCAAGCCTGAAGAAATTCCACAGAAGTTACTGCAACTCGTGACGGCAGCTCAAGTGTTTGATGCGATTAGCTTTTATCTGGACAATCAGCCAGAAATAGACGATCGGATTGCTTGGTATGAGGCGCGTCCGATGTTGAATGTTTCACCTCTTTTGAGATGTAATCCGTTGCTGAATGAAGTCACGAAATATGTTGAAGTATATCGCCACGATCGAAATGCCGATATCGATTTTCCTGAGTCTGAGACTCTATGACTCAATATATTCTCGATACCGACCATATCACACTTCTGCAACAATCTAATTCACTCATATTGCAACGTTTTGAAACTCTCCATACCAGCGATGTTGCTATTACTGTCATCAATGTTGAGGAATTGATTCAGGGCTGGTTCAATGCAATTCGTCAAGCTTCGCAACCCGGACAGAAGCAACGCTTAACTTGGGCTTATGTGGGTTTGAGTTCGGCTGTTAAATTTCTCAACGATTTTCTCGTTCTGGATTTTACCGAGTCAGCTTACGAGCAATATTTGGCGCTGCGCCGTCAGGGAATACGAATTGGGACACAAGATTTGCGGATTGCGTCCATTGCTTTGGTTAATAACTCAATTCTCGTGACCCGAAATCGACAAGATTTTGCACAAGTGCCAGGACTGGTTTTGGAGGATTGGACATAACAATTGCCAAGCCAAGCTTATCCGGCATTCCCAACTTCTGCGAAGTGCCAGAATGTGATGCCACCTTCATTATGACTGAGCAAAATCCCCAAATCTTCCAGGCTTTCTAGACAATCGAGAATGACTTTTTGTTTGCGATTGGCCCCTTTGAAATGGGCGGTGACTTGGGCGGCTGTCCATTCGCCGGTTTGGGTGCGGAATAAGTCGCGGATGGCGGAAAGTTGCTCTTTGAGGGTTTTGGGGAAAGGTTGTTGTTCCGTGGGGGCGATCGGGGTTTCGGTTTCGGTGGTGATGCCTGCAAGGGATGGTTGCACGTAGGTTTCGCCTGGGGCTTGGTAGTCGGGACGCAGCCAGCGAATCAGTCCGTTGCGTTCTTCCTCGGCGCGTTGGGCGTTGAGGGTGACGAGGTTTTCGAGGATTTGGTCGTCGGTGAGGGTGGGTTCCCAACCATAGGCGGCAAATACGGCGGCATCGAGTTCGTCGTGGATTTGTTTGAGGGTGGAGACTAGGGCTTTTTGGTTGAAGGCTTTGTCTTTGTCGTTGAGGGGTTCGCCTTGGCGGAGTTTTTCGAGGAGGTTGTACATCCCGGTGATGGTGACTTCGGGGTGAGTGGTTTGGACTCGTTTGCGGTGGCTGTCGAGGCGTTCTCCGAGTTCTCGGATGGTTTGTTTTTGGGTTTCCGTGGCGTCGGGGAAGGGGAAGGGATCGAAGCAAACGGAGTTGTTGTAACGCGGATCGTTACCAACACCCAATCTTCCGCCTGCTGCCAGCGACCAAGTAACATGAACTCGGCTAGAAAGCACACCTAAATGATAAGCATCTTCAGAAGCGATAATAGCAATGCTAATTTCAGAGCGGATACCAGTCTCTATGAAAACAAATACGCGATGCTTGGCCGTTAAGGAAGTAGCCACGTAACGATTCAATCCTGAGATAGCATTTCTCAACTTTTCATTGCTCCTTCTTGGCAACCACCAAAATTTACGGAGCTTGGGATCGGGATTGACTTGTCGATCTGGATAAACATTGTCAAAAAGGTGTTGGTATATTTCGGGAACGTGATTTAGTAAATCTTCTTGAGACCATCCGAATGTATCAATAGTAAATAGGTTACGATTTCTCTCTGTAATGTCTCTACCGTTTAAAATTCTGAACAGTAAGTCCTGGCTCCTAGAGTTGGCAGCAACGATTTTATCTCGTTCGGATTTGTCAAGAATAAATCCTCGACTTCCTTGAGTTAATCCTGTATTAGCAAGCAATATATTAGATTTTAATGGTAGCGCATCAAGAATAGGAACTCCTACTGATAAATCGGCTTTAATTATTCCATACATCTCATTAAAAATGAGTTGAGCTTCTCCCGAATCATCGTCACTATAACTTTCTTGGTGTACAGTTGCTCGTTTCCCTTTCATAGCCCCCAAAGTCGCGACCGTCATCGCAATTCTAACTGCCGCACCATCAGAAGTCTCAACCCAAGGATGATCGGGAACAGCAAAAATAATAGAGACATTACCCTTATTATTCTTAGGATCAATATGTAGTTGTATAACTTTGCGATTGTAAATCTGCCTCAATGAGTTAGTCGAAATTAAGCCAAATCGATTAACTGTGCGATTTTTCAGTAGTTCGGCAGATTGGTGCCACCAATACATCACATAGTCTGCAGAATCAGGAATCTCTTTGTAGACTTTTCTAAGAGATTTGACGTATCCATCTCCCAGAAGATCTCTCATATTTATTTTTCCAATGAAAGGAGGATTGCCAATAATATAGTCAGCATTAGGCCAAACTCTTTTCCTGGGTTGAATATAACTCTTCTCCTGAACTCTCTTTGTCTCATCGGGAACTTTCTTGCCCGTTACTGGATGGCTACTAAAACTAATACCATCCCAACGAGTTATTGGATTTCCTTCATCATCATATAAAAGCTCCATCCTGTCATAGGCCAACACCGCATCATAGCATTCAATATTGTTGTACTCCCGCAACACCGGTTCGATCGGCGGAATATCGCCAAACCGCCGAAAATGCCACTGCAAATACCCAATCCAAATCACCAAATCTGCGATCGCCGCTGCCCTAGGATTGAACTCAATTCCCAAAAACTGACTGGGATTGACTTGAGCAATATCTAACCGCAACTGCGCCGCCCCGGTGACATCTTCCAAGCGCCGCAACACCTCCGACTCCAACCCTTTCAACAAATCCAACGTGACATAAAGGAAATTACCCGATCCGCACGCCGGATCGAGAATCTTCACCTGTTGTAACTCCGTCAGAAATGCTTCTAAAACTGAGCTCGCTTTTTTCCTTTGATTTGCAGTCGGTTCCGATTCCCCCGCGTTGAGC
Organism: Microcoleus sp. S28C3; assembly: GCF_036700785.1. Classification (NCBI taxonomy): domain Bacteria; kingdom Bacillati; phylum Cyanobacteriota; class Cyanophyceae; order Oscillatoriales; family Microcoleaceae; genus Microcoleus; species Microcoleus sp. S28C3. The sequence goes on from NZ_JAUBPO010000059.1 coordinate 41,130, forward strand.
AACTGTTTAATCTCGGCTTGTACCGCAATCCAGCGATCGCCCAAAGGTTCCATCACCACAGGCTTTACCAACCTTTCCACATACGATCGCGGCGTATAATGAGCCCCCAACTTACTCCGTTCCCTCGAATCCAGCGCCCTTTCCAACAGCGTCCCAAAAATCGCCGGTTCCACATTGCACCAATCCCGCTTCGCCGCCTGCAACAACACTTCCAACTGCGCCTTTGTCAAAGCAAACGCCTGCGACTCGGCAAACAATCCGCCATTAAACCGCAACAGTTTGCCATGAAAGCCAAAACTCGTCCCCTCATTCATCGCCTCCCACAGCGCCTCTACCTCCGGCTTAAACGTCTTCGGGTTGAGAATCCATCGCGTTTCCAGCGCCTGCGTAAACAAATGTTCCTTCAGCAACCCCACATCCTCAGCAAACATGGTGAAAATACAGCGCATCAAAAACTGGGCGACTTGCTGCGGATCGACATTCGCCTCCATCCGCTTTGCCAACTCTGCCAAATCCGCCGCCACTTCCCGCGTCACCCGCGCCGCAATTTTCTCTGGATTGCGCTGCTGCGGATTGCTAAAAATATCGACAAACAAATCGAAAACATCGGCTTTCCGCAACTCGATTAGCCCGATTTCTCGCCGCGCCCCATAGCCGCCATAATCGCCGCTAAAACCCATCCATAATTCAAAATGATCGCCAATATCGCAAGTTAACAAAAACGGCGGTTTGCTGCTGAGACTGCGGGTATAGGCGATCGCCTGCACAAACGCTTTTTCCATCTCTCGCAAATAGGTATTTGTCCCCCGCTTTGCTGTTCCCTTTTTGCTCGTTGTTCCGCCCTGTTTTGCCTCTATCAAAAAATGCGCGGCTTTGTAAAAATCAACAAACCCCGGAGTCACCTTGCCGCTGGGGTGAAAAATTTTGACATCTTTATCAAAGCAGTAGGGATCGTTGGGAATTCTGCCTTTATCAAAAGGGCGATCGACTCCCAGCGCATCGCACATTTCCGCAAAAAACAACTGGTAGTTTGCCCGTTCGTTACCGCTAGAACCTGCCCAGCGCGTGATGAATGTTTCGACTCGCGCCCGATCGGCCTCATTCATGCTTCAATCCTGCTGCTTGCTTTTTCCTGATTCTATACTTCTATCGGTTTGAATTGCCGATCGAGAGAGCGATCGGGCATGAGAGCGATCGCCACCAATCTCAAAAATATTCTATCTTTTTTCGGCTCTAAAAACAGGCTGCTAGTGCATGACAATGATTCAACGCAATCAGCTATTTGGTCAGTAAGTCGATCGATCTCTTTACCCTTTGTTCAATGCAATGCACAAAAAATTTTTCAAAAACAGTATTAATTTTAAAACAAATAGGTTGGGTTTAACACAAGTAAACCCAACCTATCAATTAAATGAGACTTAAGAGTTTAGCCTTGATTCACAACAGTCGGTTTTAAACTTTCCTGTGACTTCGATCGATCTAAACCATTTTGAACTTCCACAGATTCCTTAATCGGTTTCCGGGCTTCAATTAAACTCAAAGCTTTGTTCACGCTTTCAGGTAAAATCACGACCAAACTGCCGGCCGGCGCCTCATCTAAAGCCTTGTTAACAGCCGTTGTTTCGTCGAGAATCAACTCGTATTCAACTTGAGATTTGTTTGCGGTTCCTGCAGAAATCGCCTCTGCAATTCCCTGGCAAATTAACTGTGCCACAACACCGGGTTCTCGCCCGCGCCGATCGGCATCTTCCTTCACAATAATACGATCGAACATCTCGGCCGAAAGTTTGCCCAGCGTGACAAAATCTTCATCTCGCCGGTCTCCGGGGGCGCCGACAACCCCGATCCGCATTCCCGGCCAATTGAGCACAAAAGAACCCAAAGCCTTGTAGCTGTGGGGGTTGTGGGCGTAGTCGAGCAAAGCGTGATAGCTGCCCAATTTAAACAAATTCATCCGTCCGGGAGTTTGACCCACCGATGCTTGGAAGCTTGACAAAGCCGATCGAATATCTTCTATTTTCAATCCTTGGGCAAAAGCCGCCAAACAAGCTGCTAAAGCATTAGCAATCATAAACGGCGCGCGCCCGCCCATCGTCAGCGGCACGTTCACGGCTTGCTCGATTCTCAGCGTCCAATCACCTTTCAAGATCGACAAGTACCCGTTTTCGTAAATCGCTGCCAGCCCGCCCGCAGCGGTATGTTTGGCAACCAGTTCGTTGTCCGGGTTCATCGAAAAATAGGCAATTTGAGCCTTGACACGCTGCGCCATTTGTGCTACCAGTCGATCGTCTGCATTCAAAACTGCATAGCCTTTGGGCATTACCGACTCAACGAGGACGCTCTTGAGTTTGGCGAGCTGTTCCACGGTGTCGATGTCGCCAATTCCCAAGTGATCGGCCGCGACATTCAATACGACGCCGACATCGCACTGATCGAAGCCCAGGCCCGATCGCAAAATTCCGCCTCTAGCCGTTTCCAGCACCGCCACTTCTACCGTCGGGTCAGACAAAATCAATTGAGCGCTCTGCGGCCCGGTATTGTCTCCGGTTTCTACCAAATAATCGCCGATGTAAGTGCCGTCGGTAGTCGTGTAGCCAGTAATCTGACCGGTCTGCTTAACAATGTGGGCCAGCAGGCGAGTAGTTGTAGTTTTGCCGTTGGTTCCCGTTACCGCTAAAATCGGCACCCGGCTGGGTTGAGGCGAAGGGAAAAGCATATCGAAGACGGCGCCGGCGACGTTGCGGGGTAAACCTTGACTCGGGGCGACGTGCATTCTGAAACCCGGTGCTGCGTTGACTTCGACGATGACGCCGTTGACATCGCGCAGGGGTTGGGAGATGTCGGGAGTTACTACGTCAATGCCGGCGATGTCCAAACCGATAATTTTGGCGACTCTGGAAAACAGCCAGACGTTTTCCGGGTGGATTTCGTCGGTGCGATCGACTGCAATTCCACCGGTACTCAAGTTTGCTGTCGCGCGCAAGAATACTCTTTCGCCTGCAGGTACTACGGAGTCCATGGCGTATCCTTGTTTTTGCAGCAAATCCAGGCACAATTTGTCGATCGTGATCCGGGTGAGCACGTTGTCGTGTCCGTCTCCCCGCTGCGGGTCGCGGTTTACTTCTTCAATAAGCTGTTCTACTGTAGACCTGCCGTTACCCACGACGTTAGCGGGGACTCGTTCTGCGACTGCTATGACTTGCCCGTTGACTACCAATACTCTGTGGTCGCGGCCGACGTAATAGCGCTCGACTATCACGCTTTTTGTTTTTGATGCCGCGCTGGCTAAGTCGTAAGCTTCTTCTGCTGCTTCCCAGGAATTGATGTCGATCGTAATGCCGCGGCCGTGGTTGCCGTCTAGGGGTTTGAGGACGATCGGATAACCGCCGACATCTTCGATCGCCCCGCGCAATTCGTCCAAATAATTAATCACCGTTCCTCTAGGAACCGGCACGCCGGCGCTGCCGAGGATATTTTTAGTACCTTCCTTATCGCAGGCTAGTTCTACCCCCAAAACTCCCGTGCGGTTGCTCAGAGTTGCCTGAATCCGCTTTTGGTGAACCCCGTAGCCGAGTTGAATCATAAACCGGGCGCTCAAAGGTATCCAAGGAATGCCGCGAGATTCTGCTTCCTTGATCAGTGTTTCCGTGCTCGGCCCCAGGGCCGCCGACGCAGCAAACTCTCTAAGATCTCTCAAATCTTGGACTAATTCTGCTGCTGGATAAGTGCCTGTATCCGCAATGCTCTGGCACATCCGCACGCCCGCCCGGGCGGCATAGCGACCTGCTTGTTCGTGTTGATACTCGATTACTACTTGGTAAATACCTGGGGTCGCAGTCTCGCGGGTGCGACCGAACCCGACCGGCATTCCTGCCATTTGCTGAAGTTCTAGGGCTACGTGTTCGATTACGTGTCCCATCATCGTGCCTGCTTTGAGACGTTGCAGGAAGCCTCCCTTATGGCCTGGAGAACAGTGATGCTCGTCCAAACTCGGGAGCGCGGCGGTCAATCCTTCGTAGAAGCCAGGAATTTCAGATGTGGTTTTATCTGCCAATTCGTCTAAATCCAGACGCATCAGGACGAGTTTGTGGCGTCGGATGCTCCAGTAGTTGGGGCCGCGTAATGTCTGGATTTTAAGTATTTTCATGGCAGTTAGAGGGGTATGGGGCGCGAAATCTTATAGATAATTGAAGCATTTATTCAATTTCGATCTAGATTGCTCGATCGACTGTTCGCAGCGAACAGTTTGGGACTGAATTTCCAGTTATGGGCTACCCAATAGAAAATTCATCTCCCAGCGATCGGCTAGAAACAAGTACAGGTCAATGGCACGCAAAAACTAGAAGCCCGAAGGTAGAATTTTCTGTGATTCTGCCTTCTGGCGTCAGCCGTGGCTGCTTCGCAATCTATTATATTGTTGTATCCATGATTCGGCCGGAATGCCGCCTAGTATCTGCCGAATCAATGAGAAGATATTTTCTGCGTTAGTTGGCTGTGCGGCATTCGGGTGGCCAGCCAGACTCGGAGCAGGCTGCCGATGGCATTGGTTTGCCTAGGGGCATATTGTAGCAATCTCCGTGACAAAGAACGTGCAAGCGCATATTGAACAGACTTAAGGGTTCTGTCGCTCCTACCAGAGACTCATTGGTATAAAAATTTTCCCTAGAATCAACAATAGTCACAGTGCCTTTACCGAGAATTTTCATAGTATCGTCTCCCTCAAACAAGGCGCAAGTGTCTTCGTCAATACCAATAGCGATGCGATCGGGATGGCAAGCCACAGCCGACAGCAAGCGAGCCATGCGGTTACGGTTGTGAAAATGCTGGTCTACGATGATCTCAGGAATAATGTTAAGTCCGTTTGCCATGTCTACTAAAGACCGGTTCGGTGACGCGCCACTCCCGCCGCCGGCAATCATGTGATATCCCATCACCGCAGCACCAGCGCTGGTACCGGCGAGGGTAATCTTGCCTTCGAGAGTTTCTTTGCGAATTTTCTCCATCAGCGGGGTGTCAGCCAGCAGTCCGCAGAGCCTCAGTTGGTCGCCGCCTGTGATGAATACGCCCGTACAATCTTCTAAGTAATCTTTCCAGACGGGGTTTTCAGCTTGTTCGCGTTCGCGGATGTCCACTACTTTGACGGCGCTAACGCCCATTTCGTCAAATATAGTGCGGTAGCGGTTGCTAATTCCTTCGGGATCTCGCGAAGCGCAGGGAACGATCGCCAGCCGAGCGTTTGCACCCCCAGCGCGGCAAAAAAAGGTGTTCAAAATCTCTCGTCCGTGAACTTTGTCTTCGGCTCCGCCGATCACCATAATCGAGGTTTTTGTGCGCTGGGGAATATTGTGTTCGAGGGCTTGAGATGTCAACTGCTGCATGGTGTGTCTTCCTCTGTTGGATGTGAAATTCAATTTTGCCGTGGCTGTGGGTACAATAGGGCTTTTTAAGAATAAATATTTGTTTGTGCCAGCGAGGTGCGATCGCCGATATCACCTCGCTCGCAGTTGTTTGGCGGCGAGTTTACTTGCAGTCGCTGTCATGAAAAACTGATTATTGTTGTACAAAACGGGCCCGCCGACAAAGGAAGAGAATTTAACTTGCAAAAATTCTCAGAAATTATAAGAAATTATAAAGAATAAAGCAATTACTGAAAACTGAACTCCCTCTAAGGGTCAAACTAGAGGTGATGTATCAATAAATTCCAATAATTGTGCGATTTGACGTAGTTACATTATTTCCAGAATTTTTCCGGGCTCCCCTGGAGTCGGGACTGATGGGCAAAGCCTTAGCTAAAAAGATTGCTGAGGTGAATTTTGTCAATCCCCGCAATTTTACCACAGACAAGCACCAGCGAGTCGATGACGAGCCTTACGGGGGCGGAGTGGGTATGCTGATGAAGCCGGAACCGATTTTTGCTGCGGTGGAGTCGCTGCCGGTTTTGCCGCGGCGGGAGGTGATTTTGCTGACTCCCCAGGGGGAACCGATGCAGCAGGAGATGTTTCGGCAGTTGGCGGCCGATCGCGATCAGTTGGTTTTGATTTGCGGTCATTATGAGGGTGTGGACGATCGAGTGCTGCATTTGGTCACTCGCGAAGTGTCTTTGGGGGATTTTGTGCTCACGGGGGGCGAAATTCCGGCTTTGGCTTTGATTAATGGGGTTTTGCGATTGCTGCGGGGAACTGTGGCGAAGGAAGATTCGCTGAAGTTTGAGAGTTTTGAAGACGGACTTTTGGATTATCCGCAGTACACTCGACCGGCGGATTTTCGCGGATTGAAGGTGCCTGACGTGTTGCTGTCTGGTAATCACGCAGAAATTGCTCGCTGGCGCAGGGAACAGCAAATTGAAAGAACTCGATCGCGCCGACCGGATTTGCTAGCGGATTAGTTAACTCTTGACTATTAATAGTCTTGGTTGAGCATCGTATTTTTGACCGACTCAATTATGCTAAACAATCAACTTTTGTGCTGTGGGGCGATCGCTTTTTTGATAGCCGGTGAATTTACTGTAAATTTAACGGCTGGCAGTAGTGGTAAATGGTAAAATATTAACCGGAAAGCTTTGGCAAGAAGCAGCGGAGGAAGGAGCAGCGCGCGATCGTCTTCTTCTAGTTGTAGTTATCGTTCCAGTCGCTCTAGCATTACCTCGCCTAGCCGTTCTAGTTCTTCTAGTCTCAGGGTAAGAGCATCTCAATCATGCTTGACAAAAGCATTTGAGAATCTGCATCATATAGTCATTGTTCATCGCAGCCCGTTTGATTTTTTGTCGCAAACTACGTTGCAGAGTTGTTTCTTGGTTGACCGCATTAAGTGCGAGCCGTCTTACCAAAGCGAAGTTCTGGGGGCTATTCAACGAACGAATGCGACATTTCTCTTCATTGAAGCTCACATCTAAACTCCAATGCAGTTGGTTTTCAATGCCCCAATGTTGGCGAACTGCACGACCATTCCGCTTTAGCCTC
>NZ_JAUBPO010000060.1:0-6625 GCF_036700785.1 Microcoleus sp. S28C3
ATTTTTTAACGTTATATGCTTGCTATGTAAGCATTATAACCTATTTTTATCGTATTTTATGTTTAAGTCCCGCTAAGTTTTTTCCTTCAACCCCGCCGTAATATCAATTCCGGTTGTATCGGAATTATTAAACCGCTCTTGACGCAGAGGATAAGGAGAAACGGAAGAGAGACATGAATAATTCCGATGCCAACGTATTTGATATAAAAAGCAAAACTCGCCACTTATCGGTTTGCGTGTTCGGCCAATAAAGCCTTGGCTCTTGGCTTGTAAATTAGATAAAAAAGCGATTCTATGTAGCGGAGCATATCTTCGCGGTTTTCCTTGGATGAGTAGTTCCAGAAACCGTAAGTCCGGGCCAGCGTCAGCAGCTTGGTAGTGTGAATTTTCCAAGTATACGTGCTGTAAACTCGGTCAATTCCTCGCGTTGAAATTTCATACCAATAGTTGAGATTTTGTTCGCATTTCGATAAAAAATCTAGAATCTTTTGGGCGGTTTCCGGGTGGTTAGTCGGGTTGATATAAAACCCATTTACGCCATCTTGAATGATTTCCAGCGGGCCGCCAAACTGCGTCCCGAAAGTCGGAATGCCGGTAATCATTGCTTCGAGAATTGTCAAGCCAAAAGCTTCAAATAATGCTGGCTGAACAAATATACCTTGGGTGTCGGCGATTACCCGGTAGATTTCGCCGGACAGGCTTTTGGAAAGCCTCACTCCCAACCAGCGAATTTTACCGTGAAGGTTGTATTGGTCGATAATTGCGTAGAGCTTTTTAATTTCTTCTGCTTCTTCGTAGTCTTCGGTTTCTTCGACCCGCAGCTTACCAGCTACTAGAATTAAGTTGCATTTTTCTTGCAATTCCTGGCTTTTTCCAAACAATTCTGCTAAGCCTGTCAGGTTTTTAATGCGATCGAGCCGGGCCATCGAAAATAAAGGGCGCTTTTGCGGGTCGTCGAGTTTTCCAAAGACGTGTTCAGGGTCTTCTAGAGTAAACAGCAATTCGTTAAGCCGATCGCGATCGCCTTGCACCCGGTCTTCTATCCGCGTGTAGGGAAAGTACACGCTTTCGTTGACTCCCGGCGGCACTACGTTGAATTTAGGGCTGAACAGTTCAATCCCGTTAACAACGTGGTACAAATCCGGCATGGTGAAACAATTATAAGATTCGTACTGACCGACACTATCGGGTTTGCCGACAATCTCTTGATAGGTGCTGGTGACAATACAATTAGCTGCATTCATGGCAATTATATCAGCCGTAAATTGCAGCGCAAAATGGTATTTTTCCTCTGATTCTTGCCAGTATAGATTGCTTAACAAATATTTAGATTTTTCCAGCGCATGGGCAATATTGCACTGAGTAGTTTTGAGTTTGCGAGACAGCAAAAAGGCTACCAAGTTGCCGTCTGAATAGTTGCCGACAATTAAATCTGGCTTGCCCTGAAACTCAGCCAGCAATTCCTTTTCTGCATCGATCGCATAAGTTTCCAAATAAGGCCAAATCTCGAATCTCGAAATCCAATTTTGAGTCATTTTGGGATTGAACTCCCGGAAGGGAACCCGCAAAATCCAAGCATTTTCTGTGCCGTGAACTTTTTCCAAACGTTCGTTGCAGCGCGTGCCGTCGCTGTTAGGAATTAACCGGGTGAGAATAATTACTTTAGGTTTGACTCCTAAACTATCGAGACCGGCAAGATGAATGTCTTCTTGCAGTTGTTTCTCTAAACTCTTGGCTTGATCGAGGACATAAACTACCTGACCTCCCGTATCCGGTCGCCCCAAAACTCCTTCTTGGCCGAACCAGCCGTGAGGAGAAACTAGGACGATTTTGAAAATCATCGGGATGCGAGAAATAAATGCTTCTAGGGTTTGCGGATCGGGGGCATCAATTAATTCGTCAAGAATTCCTAGGGTTTCATTCACGCGGGCTGCGGTATTTCCCCAACCTGCCTCGAAACCCATCAATTGCAGAACCAGTCGAAATCTTTCGTAGGGTTCTTCTTCAGAAAGATCGCTGACAAAAGTGAGGGCTTTTTTGATTTGTTCTGAAAGTTGTTCTTGGGATTTTATGCGATCGTTAATTAGTAATTGTATGCCGTTGCAGCGGTGAATTCGCAAGAAATTAAATAGAGTTTCCTGCGATTGCCTGGGGTCTTGAAACAGTTTGCTGGACAGGTATCGGTTGAGGAATTGCACTCCTTTGCCGATGTTTTTGGGGTCGCGAATTATGGGGGAATAGTCGTAAAACGGGCCGAAATCTAGTTCGAGGATGTCGCCTTCTTGGGGGTGAAAGTGGTTGACGAAGCGATCGCGCACGTCGAGCAATTCTTGCACTGTCATCTGCTCAACAGTCAAGTCGTCTGCAACTCGCACTATTTCCATTGTAGCAATTTTTGGCCGCAGCAGGACGCAAAGACTGCCATCTTCGAGAATAATTTCCTGAACGTAGTAAATCAGTTTGCTTAAAAGAGAAGATTGATGGAACTGTTCGGGTTTTTCGTATTTGGTGCAGTAGGTGGCAAAAGCGTTAACTATGTCGTTTCGCAGCAAATATTTGTTGCCTAAAACCCGCAAATCGCTGACAAACTGACGCAAGTCGGTTTTTTCGTCGCTGGCGATAACAGCCTGAAAGAGTTCAGACATACATACTCCCTTATTTATGATTTTTGATTTTATCTGTAAAAAAGGGCGATACTGTTTGAGTATCGCCCTTTTTTTTTCTACTACTTTTTTTGTCATTTTAAAGTTGGCAATCTGAACTTGCTATCCCTCAAATGACATAAAATTCCCCGTATTTGTGGCGAATGTAACGGATAAAGGGATCGATACTTAAAGGTGAACCGGTAACGCGATCGATCAATTCGACGGCAGTGTATTTGCGGCCGTGCTGGTAGATATTTTGTTTTAGCCAGTCGTGGAGTACGGTAAAATTGCCCTGTTCTATTTCTACGGGAATTTCAGGATTGATTTTTACTGCTGTTTCGTAGAATTGGGCGCTCATCAAATTGCCGAGGGTGTAACCTTGGAACATTCCGCCGATCGTACCAACATACCAGTGAACATCTTGCATGGCGCCTTCGCTGTCGGTGGCGGGGACTACTCCCAGGTCGTTTTGATAGCGTTCGTTCCAGGCTTCGGGGAGGTCTCGCACTGCTAATTTTCCTTCTACCATTGCCAATTCTAGATCGAAGCGGATGGCGACGTGGAGGTTGTAGGTTACTTCGTCGGCGTCGGTGCGGATGAGCGATCGCGAGACTTTGTTAATTGCCCGGTAAAATGCGTCAGTGGATACGTGTCCCAACTGTCGCAAAAATACGCCTTGGAGTTGCGGGTAGAAACATTCCCAAAAACCGCGGCTGCGCCCGACCAAATTTTCCCAAAGTCGCGACTGACTTTCGTGCAAGCCGGAGGAAATGCCGCCTGCCAGAAGCGTGCCTTCAAATTCCGGGGAATTTCCGAGTTCGTAGAGGGCGTGTCCGGCTTCGTGGATGCTGCTGAAGAGTGCTTGATCTAGGTGATCTTCGTAGACGCGGGTGGTGATGCGCACGTCGTCTATGGAGAAGTTGGTCATGAATGGATGCAGGGTGGTGTCTTGGCGTCCCCGCTGGAAGTCGTACCCCATGCGTTCTACGATTGTGCGGGTGAATTCTAATTGCTGGGATTCCGGGAAGTGTTGGTGCAAGCAGGAGTCGTCGGCGGGAGGTTGGGAGGTAATGGCTTCGACTATCGGCACTAATTCTTGACGCAGTTGGGCGAAAAGCGGGCGCAGCAGGGATACTTTCATGCCGTAGTCGCTACGATCGATCAAAGGATCGGCGATGTGTTCGTAGCCCGGGAAAAACTCGGCGTACTGCCTGCTTAATTCTAGGGTTTTTTCGAGATACGGCTCGACGGCTGCGAAATTGTTGGCTGCTCTGGCCGCGGCCCAAGCTTCGTAGCAGTCGGCTTGGTGGCGGCAGAGTGCTGACATGAAGGTTGCGGGGATTCTGGCGGCGCGATCGTAGTCTCTGCGGGCGATGCGGATCAGGCTGGCTGCGGTGGAGTCGTAGGGGAGGGTTTGTTCGTAGAAACGCAAGTCTTCTAGGAGTTCACCAATTTTGGGGTCCGTAAATTTTTCGTGGGATATTTGTTTGAGAGTAGCCAACTGGCGGCCTCTGGCAGTTGCACCTTTGGCGGGCATATAAGTTGATTGATCCCAATGCAGCAACGACGAGGCTGATTCGATGTCCGTAACTTCTCTGAGGTGGGCTGCCAGTTGAGCGAATTTTGCTTGAGTTTTGTCTAGGGTTTGCATGATTGGGGTTTATGGTGCTGTTTTGCCTACAAAGGTTGCAGTGCGGCATCCGTATCCATCAATCATCGCTACCCTGAAATCAAGCTAAAAACCGCACTTCTTCCCGTATTGTACGCAATTTAGAGTCATTTTTGCACAGTTTCCGGTATTTATGGGGATTGAGTTCGATCGCCTCGGATAAGTTTTCGATCGCCAGCCGGATACTGGTGGCTACAAGTTCGGGGTTGTTTGTGAGTTCGCCTGCTGCTTTTTCCAGGGCGTAAACGCAAGCTTTTTGATAGTAAAGGTTTGGATCGTCGGGGTTGAGTGCGATGACTTTATCGTAAGAGGCGATCGCTTCGGTAAATCGTTGAATTGTTTTGAGGGCGACGGCGCGGTTGTACCAGGCTTCCGTGTTGTCTGGCTGCAACTCTACCGTTTTGTCCCACGAGGCAATTGCTTCTTCAAAGCGTTGTAATTTGGCGAAGGCTAAGCCGCGGTTGTACCAGGTTTCGCTGTCGTTTGGCTTGAGTGCGAGGGCTTTGTCCCAGGATGCGATCGCCTCTTCAAATTGTCCCATTTGTGCGATCGCCGTGCCGCGTTTGTTCCAGGCTTCGGCGGAATTCGGCCGCAGTTGCAGGGTTTTGTCGTAGGAGGCGACGGCTTCCGGGTAGAGTTTTTCATCGGCTAGGGCTAAGCCGCGGTTGTACCAGGCTTGATGCAAGTCTGGTTTAAGTTCGATCGCTTTGTCGTAGGATGCGATCGCCGCTGTATTTTGGTTGCATTTTCTGAGGGTAAATGCTTTGTTGTACCAAGCTTCGCAGTAGTCTGGTTTGAGTTCGATCGCTTTGTCGTAGGAGTCGATCGCTTCTGATAATTTTTCTAAGTTGACGAGGGTGTTGCCGCGGTTCGTCCAAGCTTCGTGGTAGTCTGGCTTGAAATCGATCGCCTTTTCGTAGGACGCGATCGCTTCTGAGAGTCTGTTGATCTTCCGCAAAACGTTGGCGCGGTTATACCACGCTTCGGGATTGTTTGGTTTGATTTCTAGCGATTTGTTGTAGGCTGCGATCGCTTCTTCTAGCAGTCCCAATTTTTTGAGGGCTACGCCTTGGTTGTACCGCGCTTCATAAAATTTTGGTTCGAGTGCGATCGCTTCTTCCCAAGATTCGATCGCAGCTTGGAAGCGCCCCATTGCTTCTAGGGCGTTGCCGCGATCGTAGAAGGTTTGAGCGTTTTGGGTATTGACTGCTATGGATTTTTCCCCTGAGTCGATCGGCTTTTCTATGCTGGCTAATTTTTGCAAGGGGTTTCACCTCATTTTCTGTCTAATTGATTCTTTTCTTTTTTATATGCGATCTTTTTCGCCTGTGAGTGCTTTCGATCGATATTATTTGGTTATTTCTCGCAATTTTACAGGATTTTGGGAACTTTTTCAATTTTTTTCAATATAATCCTATCTCGGAGATTTTTAGGTATAGATTAATACTATTTTTTTAGATGACTGCGTAGAAAAGAGGAAAGGGCGATCGCACTGAGGTGTGACAAACCTCACCCAAGATATCATTTTCACGTAACCGTTTTGAGCGATCGGCGGTTGAAACCGCCTCTTGTCAAGCGAAGTCCGCCTTTGCAGACTAATAAATAATAAGAGTGTTTTTGATGCTGTAAGGGCGGGTTTTACCAACAATAATAGCCTAAAACCGGCAATCTCATAAACCCGCCCCGCCCAAGGGGAAATCCCTATTCTTGAATCAAGGCTTGAAACCGAGTATGCGATCGCAGGCTGTCAAAATCCGAGTCTGTTTTTGCCATTTCTCGGTATTTGTCAGGATTCAGATGGATGGCTTGCTGCAAATTCTGAATTGCTTGGTCAATCTGACTGTTTAACGCATAGCAGCAAGCTTTATTATAAAATGCTCCGGGGTCATCTGGTTTGAATTCTAAGACTTTGTCTAAGGAGGCTATCGCTTCTTCCAACCTGCCTAAATTACCCAGTGCATTGCCCCGATGGTGCCAGGCTTCGTGATAATCTGGTTTGATTTCTAAGGCTTTGTCGTAGGAGGATATGGCTTCTTCCAATCTTCCTAAACCAGCCAGTGCATTGCCCCGATAGTACCAGGTTTCGTCATCATCTGGTTTAAATTCTAGGGCTTTGTCGAAGGAGGCTATCGCTTCTTCCAACCTGCCTAATTTACCCAGTGCATTGCCCCGATTGTCCCAGGCTGCGTGATAATCTGGTTTGATTTCTAAGGCTTTGTCGAAGGAGGCTATCGCTTCTTCCAACCTGCCTAAATTACCCAGTGCAATGCCCCGATTATTCCAGGCTGCGTGAAAATCTGGTTTGAATTCT
>NZ_JAUBPO010000060.1:6725-46904 GCF_036700785.1 Microcoleus sp. S28C3
AAGGCTTTGTCGTAGGAGGCTATCGCTTCTTCCTCTCTTCCTAAATTACGCAGTGCAATGCCCCGATTGTTCCAGGCGTCGCGATAATCTGGTTTGAATTCTAAGGCTTTGTCGTAGGAGGCTATCGCTTCTTCCTCTCTTCCTAAATTACGCAGTGCAATGCCCCGATTGTTCCAGGCTTCGTGTAAATCTGGTTTAATTTCTAAGGCTTTGTCGTAGGAGGATCTCGCCTTTGCATATTCTTCAGCAAAGTCATGCAATAAACCTTGTTCATAAAACAATTCTGCTTGTTGTTCTGGTGTTTGCCCATCCTCATCAATTAAAGATTGAATCCTCACCAATTTCCGTTTCCGTTCTTGGGGAGTCAAAGCTAGATAATCTTCTTGCTTCCATCTTTCGGAACAAGCCTGCCTTGATTCTAGTTGCAGCAGTTCTTTATCCATTGACAACTTAAATAAACTCGATCGCCAATCAAAGAAATCCGGCGCCCGCTGAATAAAATAATCAATAGCAAACTTAGGCAACAGAAAAACAAAACAGATTTTAAAATTATCTCGAAATCGTTCTCGCTGCTGGTTTAAATTAATTAAAACAGGCGGCACACCCCGCCAACTATAAGAGTAAATATCCTTGCTTTCCCAGCCTAGCTCCTTTTTTTCTTGTTCGTATTCATAAAGTGAATATTCTAAACCCTGGACGAATAGGACATTGATGCGATCGCGATTTGGCAACTCTTCAATTAGATTGTAAAAATCATAAACCGATTCCTTCAGCCGCAAAACCTCAATTTTTTGCTGCGGAATATCTGTTTTAACTCTAGCAATCCAGCGTTCTCCCTCCGCCGGCGAACACTCCACAAATAACAAGCTAAAGCCTTTTGTCCGCTTGATAGTGCGTACCAGATCTCGATATTCTTCCTCCGGTTCTGCTGGTGGTAAATCTTCGTCCCAATCAATTGCTTCTGGTTTCATGACTGAAGTATAGCGACTGCTTCCTTAAATTCCGGAATGCCTTTAATTAGCGGGTGAACATCATACCAAGACTGGATGTCTTCTTCTTCATCCAAGTATCTGTATTCCAAAATACAGCGACTAAATAGTAAATTGCGGTGCTGTTCGTCATTCAGTATCCGACGAGAAAGAGATACTTGTGCTAAAATAGACCATTCATTGTGTCCGGCAGTTTTGCGGTAGACATCCCGCAGGTTCGTAATCGCCCTTTTCGCTGCTTTCGTAGTAATGGGCAAATTATCCGTCTTCTTGATAGCTTCTTGCATCATCAACATCAAATTCCTGACGTGGCCTCCACTCATCAAACACAGCCCTTCTAGAGTTTCTGCGGTGTCAAAAAAATCTGTTTCTAAAGATAAATGCGGAGCGACTTGTTTTACCCGCTTCTCAATCAACTCTTTCATTTTAGCAAGTCCCGGCGGGTGAACTTCACCGCTGGGTTTGCGTACCATAATCATCGGTAGGACTTGGGGAGGATTGCTATAATTATTACTTAAATCGGCAGCGCGGTTAGAATGCACCATCGAAATCGGTACGGTGTAAACTACGTGACATTTTAAAGCTTTGAGTTGTTCGCTGCGGTCTAAGAAAATTTCATCGAGATTGCTACGTCCCCCTAGGTCTTTGGAAAACGGCACAATCCGATCTAAATTATCGGCTATCACCACCAGTTTTGAATATTTGCTGGGCAATTTATTTTTAGCATTGACAATAAACTCATTCAACGCATCAATCAGGGTTAATGTGTAGGGATTAACTTTTTCTCGAATTTTTTGGCGCAAACTCGGTTCGTTTCTCACATTCGCCGTCAGCTTGGCAAACTGAGAAATTTGCAGTTCTAAGCTCAATTTTTCAAACGATACTTCTGACAGGGCTAAATCTTTTAAATCAGCCCAGCGGTTTTCCATCCAATCGCGCAAAGGTTTTGGGTCAGCATCTTTAATGGCTTCTAAAAAGTGCCTGGTGCAAGCGAGCAAAATATCTGTGTATTCTGTATCTTCGGGATTGATATCTTGTTCGTCAGCAGCGAAATAAACGACAAAATAACCTTGTTTTTTTAGATGATCCTCTAGGCGCAGCAATTCGGTTGACTTTCCCGCCCCCCGGTGTCCGGCGTATAACTGATACTGATAAGTCATCTGTTTGGAACGCTGAATGTTGCGGCCCAAGTCTAGGGTAATATTGTCATCTCCTCGCACTTCTTGACAGTCAACATATTGCGGGTCGCCTGCTGGTAAGGGATAAAATGGGTTAAAGGCATCGGTGAGGTCTGTTAGTAATTGTTCTGTATTTGGATTCATAATTTTTTTTACTATTTTTGGTTTTTTATAGGCTCAACCGCAGATTTAAGGCAGATGAACACGGATAAATGCAGATAATTTTAACAAGAGCGATCGAATCTATGCAAAAGGCTGGGTGCACATGGCGCACCCAACACTCACTACTTTTAGGCTTGATATTTTTTCAGAATAGCAACTTTTTCGGGGAAGATTTCGATCGCCATTTTGTCATCATCACGAGTCGCGAGCGATCGCCTCACCTCGCCCAAAAACAGCGGCTGCGACAGCCCAGGTTCAGGATGTACAACTGTACGAACCCGGATTGTCATGTAGTCTCTGCCCCTTCCAGACCGCCCTGGAGAGTACAAATCCGCAGCCACTTGGCGCATCGTTGCTTCTAATTCCGATTCGGTGATCGAAGGCGGCACGGTAACTACTGTTTGAGCGCCGCCAGTATCGTAAACTAAAGAATAGCGAACTGCACCGGGAATTTCTGTGCGAGTAAACAGTCCCAAACCCAGACCGAATATACTCGCAGCGACTACGGTCATAAAACTTGTCACTCCTACCAATCGGAAGCGAATACCCCATTTGAAGATAAATGCTATAACAGTTAGAATAGCCAAGGCTGCTGTTAGAATTCCCGCCCATTGGGCGTAGATTAAAAGGTTAGAATTTACGCTCATTTGTCAATTTGGTAATTGGTCGTTTGGTCATTTGTCATATCGTTTTCCGTGGGATGGGCACGATCGAGTCAAAGTCAATAATTACACCTTCCCCCACTCCCCACTCCCCATCATTCCGGTGCAACCGGAATTGATATCATGAGGCGTTTCGGGCCACAAGCAGATAAGTCATCATATCGCCTTTCCCCTTCACCGGAATCACGCCTCGCTCCTCAAAAACATACTTACCCCGCAGGCGCTCGTAGGTAGCAACTGTCACTTGAATGCTGCCGGGGACGCCTTGAGATTCCATCCGGGAAGCTGTATTTACCGTATCTCCCCACAAATCGTATGTAAATTTTTTAGTACCGATTACCCCAGCTTCCACCGGGCCTGTGTGGATGCCGATGCGGATGCTGAGCGGCTGACCTCCCTTGGTACGGATCTTAGTCATTGCTGCTTGAATGTCTAACGCCATTTCGGCGATCGACTCGGCGTGGTCGTCGCTGGGCGTCGGCAAACCGCCAACAACCATATAAGCATCGCCGATCGTCTTAATTTTCTCAAGTCCGTAGCGCTCGGCCAACTCGTCAAAAGCCGAAAAAATCTCGTTGAGCAACTCCACCAACTGGGCCGGCGACAAATGAGCCGAAAGCTTAGTAAAACCGACCAAATCGGCAAACATCACTGTTACCTCAGCGAAACTGTCGGCGATCGTACTTTCCCCGTGTTTCAGGCGCTGCGCGATCGCCTTCGGTAAAATATTTAACAGCAAACGCTCCGACTTTTCCTTTTCCAGGGCCAACTCGTGTAAATACGCCTGTTCCTTATCCCGCAGCCGCTTCTTTTCCAGACAAGCGCTAATCCGAGCCTTGAGCAATACCGGATTGAACGGTTTAGAAAGATAATCCTCCGCCCCCAACTCAATACACCGGACGATACTGTCGATATCGTCCACCGCCGAAATCATAATCACCGGGATATAGCGCAACTTTTCGTCCGCTTTCAGATTTTCCAGCACCTGATAGCCGTTCATTTGCGGCATCATAATGTCTAGGAGAACCAAATCAAAAGGATCTCTTCGCAACATTTCCAGAGCTTGGAGACCATCTTCAGCAACAGTGACCAAGTGGCCTTGACGCTGAAGTCGGCGGGCCAGCAAATCGCGGTTTACCTCATTGTCATCAACAACCAGCACGCTGCCCTCGTCACCTTTCATGTCATGGCCTCTTTCAGAAGCGTTTCAATTTTACCCAAAAGTCGGGGAAACTCCACCGGTTTGGTGTCGTAGTCGTCGCAGCCGGCGGCCAGACACTTTTCACGATCGCCCGCCATTGCGTGAGCCGTCAGAGCAATCACCGGAATCGTGCTAGTTTCAGGAGCCGCCTTAATTTGCTGGGTTGCTTGCCACCCGTCGAGCACTGGCAGACTCATATCCATCAGAATCAAATCGGGTACTTTCGCGAGCGCCATCGACACCCCCTCAGCACCGTCAACAGCAATAAAGACCTCGTGTCCCTTGCGGGCCAGACGCCTGGAAAGCATATCCCTATTCATTTCGTTATCTTCGACCAACAGGATTTTAGCCATTGGTGTTCTCCTTGCCTTTCGAGTCGTACCTGCGATCGAACCTGTCATTCACTATAGAGCGAACATCGCGCAACAAAGTATCGCAACTGTAGACTCCTTTTTTTAACACCCGATCGACACAACCGTTAAGCTGCTGGCTTTCGGCCGGTGTCAGGTCTTTCCCCGTGAGCACAACAATCGGTATTGGATCTCCAGAGTACGATTTGCGAAGTTCGCCGATCAACTCAAAACCATCCATTTCTGGCAACATCAAATCCAGCAGGATCAGATGCGGTCGGGCAATTTCTAGCCGAGAGAGAGCCGCGCGCCCGCTGTCAGCCTCCGTTACTGCCCAGCCTTGTCTTTCTAGTATGCGTCGCAGTATTTCCCGCGTGGCAACGTCGTCTTCCACAATTAGAATCTGACAGGTCAAATTGTTACTTGCAACGCCGTCTTGGTCGCGCCGGTACTTGTTCAACAAGGCAGCCAGCCGTTTGCCGTCCACTGGTTTGGTGAGGTAGTCCGAGGCACCCAATGCAAAGCCGAGGCTTTTGTTGCCAACAAAGGATAGCAGGATTACGGGAATTTCGGCAAGATCTGGATCTGCCTTCAGCGCTGAGAGTACCGCCCAGCCGTCCATTCCGGGCATGATCACGTCGAGGGTAATCGCGTCTGGCCGCAGTTGCTTAGCGAGCCGGAGAGCTTGCTCGCCGCCGCCGGCGACTTCGATGTGCAGTCCTTGGCGAACGAGGGCGCGCTGGATCAAATCCCGCGATATCGGGTCGTCATCAACTACCAGCACCGTGCCGACAGCGGGGGCGACCGGAGGGCTAGTGCTGTCGCGGACTTTGTTGGCGATTTCCGGCTGTTGAATCGCGCTGGGCAAGAGCACGGTGAAAGTGCTGCCTGCGCCCAGCGTGCTGCTGACCTCAATGCTGCCACCCATCATATGACAGAAGCGCTGGCTGATAGCTAGTCCCAAACCCGTGCCGCCGTACTTGCGGGTTGTCGAGGCGTCAGCTTGGGTGAAAGGTTGGAAAACTCGCTGCAATTGCTCTTTTGTCATGCCGATACCGCTGTCGGCGACGCGGAAACTGAAAAATTCGGAGTTGGAAATTAAAATTTGGGAAGATTCCTCTTGATTGTTCATTTTTAATTGTTCATTTTTAATTCTTTCCACCCCGATCGCAATTTTCCCGTTTTGGGTGAACTTGGCAGCGTTGCTGAGCAGGTTGAGCAGCACTTGCCGGACTTTGGTCATGTCGGCGTGCATGGTGTCGAGGTTGTCCGGACAGTAAACTTCTAGGGTATTACCGTTTTTCTCGACCAGCGGCCTGGCCGTGGCGACAGCACTTTCAATTAAGGGATGGATGTCGAAGGTTTCTAAGTAGAGATCCATTCGGCCTGCTTCAATTTTAGAGATATCTAGGATGTCGTCGATCATCGACAGCAGGTGTTTGCCGGCGCTGCGGATTTTTTCGAGGTCGGGGACGAAAGCTTCGTCGCCCAATTCTTCGGCTTCTTCTTTAAGCATTTCGCTGTAGCCGACGATCGCATTGAGCGGTGTGCGCAGTTCGTGGCTCATGTTGGCCAGAAATGTGCTTTTTGCCCGGTTGGCTGATTCTGCTGCTTCTAGGGCCGACTGCATGGCGGATTCTGCCTGTTTGCGATCGGTGATGTCTTGGACTGTGCCTTCGTAATACAAAACGCTGCCGGTTTCGTCGCAGATGCTGCGCGCGTTTTCGGAAATCCAGATCGTGCTGCCGTCTCGGCGGTATATTTGGGATTCAAATTTTGATATTTGACGGCGCACCCCCAATTGGGCAATAAACTCGCCGCGTCGCTTGGGGTCTACGTAAAGTTGGCGGTTGAGGTTTGCGAGTTCGGCGAGCATTTGGGTAGATGATTCGTAGCCGTAAATGCGGGCTAGTGCGGGATTGGCACTGAGGTAGCGCCCGTTTGGGGTGGTCTGGAATATGCCTTCGACTGCGTTTTCAAAGATGCTGCGGTATTTTGTTTCGGATTGTCTCAAGGCTGCTTCTGCTCGCTTGCGCTCTAGGGCATTGGCGACCATTTCTCCTACCATTTTTAGCTGTGTGGATATTTCGGGCAATGGATTTGCTATTTGCTTTAAGGCATCGAATCCGAGAAATCCTACTAGGTTTTTACTGCAAATTAGGGGAATAATTATCAGCGATTGGATATTTTTTAGCTGTTTTTTTGATTCTAAATTATTGAGGGAAGCGCCAATCGAAGGTATTGAGGCGATTGCTGTTTGATTGGCTGTTGTGGATGGGGAGTCTCTCTGGAATTCTGCTGGATTTTGACCGATAAAATAGCCAATTTCAGTTTTGGCTGGGGGCGCGAGTTCGCCGATTTCAGGAATATAGAGGCATTCGGCGCGATCGAGCTTTTCTGCGATCCAAGGGATTTGTGCGATGTTTATTTGTTTTTCGGTGCTGCCTTTTATTACCGGAATGCCGTCAGCGCACCACTCGTAGGTTTTGTCGGCGCGGGTTTTGTCTTGAGATAACAGGTAGATGTAACTGCGGTCAAACCCGCTCAAAGTGGCGATCGCTTCCAGAGTTCGATCGATGCTTTTGTCTATTCCCGATGCGGCCTGACTGAT
Organism: Microcoleus sp. S28C3; assembly: GCF_036700785.1. Taxonomy (NCBI): domain Bacteria; kingdom Bacillati; phylum Cyanobacteriota; class Cyanophyceae; order Oscillatoriales; family Microcoleaceae; genus Microcoleus; species Microcoleus sp. S28C3. Next base: position 13,879 of record NZ_JAUBPO010000060.1, read on the forward strand.
GAAATGGGTTGACCAACTGGCAATCAACTGATTTAATTCTACTTGATACTGCAAAGATTGTTCTACTTTTTTGCTATCGGTAACGTCTCGAAAGCTCCCGACTCTCCCGACTCTGTTCGCTCCGACTTTTTTTGATGGTAACGAATTTAATTCGATAATTTTTACGTCTTTATGTTCTAATAATTCGCTGATTTGAGTATCTGGATCTGCCGACACTTCGCTCGCGTTTTGGAGAAATCCTTGGGGGACTTTTAATTGTTCTCGGGCGAAGGGGAATCCTGTTTCGATATTTTTTTTAACAGTGCCGAAGGTCGATCTGCTCAAGTTTCCTTGGCTGGCGGATAAACCCCACATCTCGACAAATTTTTGATGATAATTGCATATATTGCAGTTTCTGTCAACCGCTATAATTCCAGCATCTGTATATTCTAGAACGGCTTGCAGCATCGAGAGCGATTGCTTGTGTTCTCTAATGTCAAAAAACACCAAGAATGATATTTCGCCGCCTTCAACTGCGGGATTGAAAAAATAGGAAACTGGTAAAATCTTGCCGTCGCGGCACAGAAACTCGTCGTCCCAATTGCTGCAAGGTTGACCGGAGGCGATCGCCTCTTGTAAACCTAGTGTAGGTGCGATCGCTGCATCTTCACTCTTGCTTGGCAACTGTTTCCGAGGCGTCAAAACTTGGGATTTCTTGCTTTGATTTTGCTGGCTGGCGATGCGCTGTAGCAGAGAAACGCCTGCAAGTTCCGACTCTCGCCACCCCAGCAAGCGTTCGGCCTCTGGATTCACCGAAATGACAAACCCCTTCGCGTCAAGGATACACAATCCCGCCCCCAAATTGTTGACAGTGGCTCGCAGCCGATCGATTTCTGAAGCTGCTGGAGAGTCTTGAGGCGACTGGGGCGAGGATATCAAATCCTGTAGCGCCACCGGAGCGGAGTTCAAACAAGCCTGCAGAGGTTCCTGCTCGCTCCGAGCTCCGTCGTAGCTACAACTTACCTGCTCTAAGAATAGCTGCCACTGCTCGGCATTGGGAGGGGGGGACTCGCTGGCTAAACCGAGCTGTTCGAGTTGGCGCTGGAGGTGAGAATGCATAATTTCTGGCGCTTTGTAGGCAAATTTATACAGTATATCTTTTTAATTAATAGTATATATACCCCGCTATACAGTTAGTGGAAAGGTACGGGATCGAACTTTCTCATAGGTTTGAGCGAAAAGCCGATCGAGCATCTCTGCTCTCCAAAATCTTTCCAACTGCGCTAATTATATTTATAGCAGATGTTGAAGGCCCTTCGGCTCCCTTCGGCTTCAGGATCGGGCAAGTCGCTCAGGATAAAAAGAAGGAAGAAGGAAGAAGCAATAAAAGCAAGGGTTTTAGCAATTAAGAACGTTTTTACCCTATGGACGCTTTCTATAATATTATCAAAAATTTTTCGATTGTCACCAAACCCATGTTCTGAATGTTTGCCGCACACTCAAAAATGGTATCTTATCAAGTTAACTTACGATCAAAAACCAGGTTTCTGCCAAAACTCGCTTTTTTGACGGCCTGACTTAGGTGAAGAAACCGAGTTTCTGGAGGGAGCAATATCAAATCCGGTTAGATAGGAATGATACCGAGCGTGCGAGCACGGCGATCGCACTGCACTCTGATTATTCCGATGCCAGCAGAAACTCTATCAGGACTTTGTTACTTACTGCGAACTTAATTATGGTTGCAGAGTAAAACATGATATTATACCTCTTTTTAAGAATAAAAGTAATAAAAATAAGTCGATCGATGTGATAAATTATAAAAATTGCGCCCGACGGTTAAGAATTTTTCATTATTGCTAAAAAATGAACTCTGATATTGCAACTTCAGTCTTCCTTCTTGCTTCTGTTATATGGTCAAAATCTCCATACCTGCTAGCGAAAGAATCAGCAAATTGCGGAGGCTAATAAATTTAGTAGCAACAATTGAAAATAACTGTTAAAAAATATTATTTATCAGAGTTTTCGGTTGATATCGAAAGGTCGGTAAAAATAGCTGGCAGCCGAATTATAAAAGTAGAACCTTTATCTAACTCGCTGAATGCGGTAATGTCTCCGCCCATCATTTCGCAGAATTTCTTAGTAATCGTCAGCCCCAAACCAGTACCGCCGTACTTCTTAGTAGTTGAGGAATCGGCTTGCGTGAAAGGATCGAAGATTCTGGCTAACTGTTCGGGACTCATGCCAATGCCAGTATCTGTGACTGTAAAAACGATCCAATCTTGAGGGGAAGATAAGAGAGACAAGCTATTTTCAGCTTGGCCATCTCCTCTATACGCTCCAAATTTTTTGCCTTTATTTGCAGAGTCGGCGGGGGTTTCGACGGAGCGGGTAACGGCGAAGGTAATCGCGCCGGAGCAAGTAAATTTCGCGGCATTGCTGAGGAGGTTGAGCAGAGACTGCCGGAGTTTAGTCAAGTCGGTCTGCATCGAGCCAATATCCTCGGGGCATTGTATTTCTAGGATATTGCTATTTTTGTCTGCCATCGGCGCGATCGTGGCGGCTACTTCTTCAACCAGATTTACAATGGTGAAGGTTTCGAGGTGCAAGTCGATGCGGCCTGCTTCAATTTTCGTCAAGTCGAGAATATCTTTAATTAGCACTAGCAAGTGCTGGCCGGCCGTGTTAATTCTCTGGAGGTCGTCGATGAACTCTTCGGCACCGAGGTCTCGGGCGTCTTCTTGCAGGATCTCGCTGTAGCCGATGATAGCGTTGAGGGGGGTTCTGAGTTCGTGACTCATGTTGGCGAGAAAAATGGTTTTCGAGCGATTTGCAGCTTCCGCAGCTAATGCGGCCCGGCGGAAATCTTCGGAACGCAAGCGTTCGGTGATGTCGCTGGTCATGATTAAAACGCACTGAGTGCTGGCGAGGTCGATGAGTTCCACTGACAGCAGCCAGTCGCGCACTTCGCCGGCTTTGGTGCGAATTTTGATTTCTTGGTTGCTGATCGAATTTTGTGCTTGCAAAATCTGGGCTAGCCGCCGCCCGTCTTCTGAATTGACCAAGATTTTTAACTCGCTGGCGGTGCGGCCGATAAATTCGTGCCGCAGCCAGCCTAATGAGCGCAAAAAGCTTTCGTTGGCATCGAGGAAGCATCCGTCTGTGAGGGTGCAGATGCTAATACCGACTGGGGAGGCGTGAAAGGTTTTGGAAAATCTTTCTTCTGAAGAACGCAGCGCGGCTTCTGCCCGCTTTCTGTCTGTGATGTCTTGGACGGTGCTGGTGATGTAGAGGAAGTTGACCGCCGCTTGTTCGTAGACTGTGCGGTTGCTGCCGTCGGGGAGTACGAGCCTGTAGTCGATGCTGTAAGGCTGTTGCTGAAATAAAGCTGCTTCGATCGAGGTTTTGACTAATTCTCTGTCTTCGGGGTGCACGTATTCCAAGAAGGCTTCAAGGCTGGGTTCAAAAGTTCCCGGTCGCTCTCCCAGGATGCGATAAATTTCCTCTGACCACCGCAATTGCTGGGTGTTGCGGTCTAAGTCCCAGTTGCCTAGTTGGGCGATGCGCTGGGCGTTGGCGAGGCTGGCTTCGCTGGCGCGCAGCGAGGCTTCTGCTTGGTTGCGTTCGGCGACGGTGGCGGCTAAGACTAAGCCGGTGACGGCGATGACGGCGATGAAGGCTTGCAGGGATAACAGTGCTTGGGGGATGCTGCTGGCGTGTTTGAAAAAGGGGCCGCTGCTTCGGGCTATGCCCCAGATGGCGAAGCCGCAGAGGATGAAGTTGGAGAGGGCCGTGTAGCGCTGGCCAAATCGAAAGGCAGCCCAAACTACTAGGGGAAATGGTAAGTATTCGAGGGGATAGCGGGCGTAGGCGGCGCGGGTGCGCGAGCAGAAGACGAGCCAGCCGACTGCTAGCAGCAGCAGCAGCCAAATCGCTCGTTCAGCTATCTTTTTTTTGCGATGGGTGGAGACTTTGGGGAATTGTTGCCACGCCAGCAGCAGCGGGGCGACGAGCAAAATTCCCATAGCGTCTCCCACCCACCAAGTCCCCCAAATCGTACCAAAATTGCTGCAGCTAGATAAACTGCTCAGGCATACGACAATGCTGCCACTGGTGGAGCTGATCAGGGTAGATCCTAAGGCTGCTAGTCCGACTATTCCTAAAACGTCTTTGAGCCGATCGAGCCGTGCGCTAAAGTTAATGCGCTGCAGTAGATAAGTTCCCGTCCACGCTTGCAGGGTTCTGGCGCCTGCCGAAATCAATGCCGTGCCGATGTTGGCCGACGGTGCGCTCATGCTGAACAGGAAGCCTCCGATCGCGATTCCCGGCCACAGTTGCCGCCCGAACAGCAGCAGGGCGACTTGGGCAATTCCTGCTGCTGGCCACATCGGGTAAATTTCTGAACTGAGCGTGAGGGTGGAAACGGCGAATTGCGACGCCCCATAGTAGGTCAGGGCGATCGCACCTACTGCGAGGAAGTACCGCCAGGAATGTCCTCTGATGGCGTTAAGGAACTTTGTCTGCATGGTCGTTTGGGGAAAAGGTTGACGGTTGTTGGGGTTTCAGTAGGTGGCACGGGACGGGCACAGGGTAGGGAAAATGTTTCTATTAAGTGATGGTAGGTCATGGGTGGTAGGTAGGGGGAGAACCTTTTGAGCTAATTTTTTGTGGCGCCGTTGAAGGTTCGGTTTTTTTTTGCTGTGCGATCGAATCTGCGCATAAATTTCGGGACTAGCCGTTTTTTGCCAATATATCTGTAATGACTAAGCATTTGGTTTGTAAATTTTGGGTTTTGTTAAAAATTTATTACCGAGGTACAGCCGGCGTCTTTTAGTGTCGGGCGATCGCAACTCGATTTAACCTAACATATTGCACCCTTGTCAATAATACCCAAGCAACCGATAACATCGACACAAAATCTCAGCTTTCAGGTAAGCCCAAGGCAAGAAACTCGGTTTCTGACTATAAGTGCAGGCAGAAGTGATTTTAACTGGATTTTCAACCAATTAATTGATGCTTCAAGTCTTTTGATTCAATACAGTGAAAGCAGATAATTTACAGCAAATTTTTTTTTATTCTCTATTTCCCTTTGGCTGTTGCAATATCTAAGGTTAGTGTCAAACGCTCTTGAGATTCTTTAAGGGCGTCTTGGGGGTTGCGGCCGAGAAGGGTTGCCTCTATGGCGCGACCGAGGTTTTCTGACAGGCGGGAGTAACCTGAAATAATGGGTCGCGCTCTGGCTGAGTTCATTTGCTCTAAAAATACTCGCAAAACAGGGTTTTTTTCCACAAAGCTTTGATAAGCTTGGCTCTGTCTCGATTTTAAGTTAATTGGCAAGTAACCTGTTCCCAATGCCCATGCTGTTTGGAATTCTTCACCTAGAACGTATTCTAAGAATTTTAGGGCTGCTCGCTCTCGTTCAGGGGAGGTTTTCATTAAAAATAGGTTTTCACCGCCAACGACGGCTGCGGGGCGTTTGAGGGCGGGTATCGGCATCACTGCGTAGTCGATCGGGCTTTGCTGCAATTGTGCTAACGTCCACGGCCCGGTGATTTGCATGGCGACTTTACCGGCGATGAAGTTGTCGAGTTCGTAACCGCGTTCTGGTGCTGACAGTATTGCTGAACCTTCTTTTAACAAGTCTCTCCACAATTCTAAGGCGGCGCGAGAACCGGGATTGTCTATTTGGGGTACGGGAGTTTGAGGTGTTGCGGCTTTGAGTTCGCCGCCTGCAGTGAACATGAATGGCAGCCAGGTAAATACTGTCCATTCTCCTTTGCCTAGGGGGAGCACTATGCCGTGTTGGTCTGTGCGACCGTCTCCGTTGGTGTCTCGCGTGAGCGATCGGGCTGCTTGCTTTAATTGCGCCCAATTCTGCGGCACTTCTTTGATTCCTGCGGCTTTAAATAAGCTGGGACGGTAAAATATGGCGGTGTTATTTGTACCTAGGGGAACTGACCAAGTATGTCCGCCCAGTTCCATTGACTCGAAGAGTGCCGGGTCGATTTCGGCTTTCCGGGGCGATTTGTTAAGCCAGTTTTCTAAGGGTTGAATTGCGTTGAGTTCTGCTAGCTTTCCTGAAATTGTGGCACTATTCCACAGCAAATCCGGCGGTGCATTTCCAACTATTGCTGTTAGTATTTTTGGGAGTTGTTGGTCTGGCTGGCCGATGTAAACTGGTTCGATCTGGATGTTGGGATGCGTTTTGTTGAATTTGTCTGTGAGGGTTTGAAATACGTCGCGATTTGGTGGAGGATTGATGCCGTGCCACAGTGTAATTTTAATCTTGTCGCTGTTTTTTTCTGGGCTTTCACAGCCGCTTAATATTAGCAAATTTAAAATAAGTAAAATGCAAGCAGCTAGTTTGAGTTGCATTTTGAGGGCTTGGGATAATTTTGATAAAATCATTTTTTAGTTGTATTCAGGAAAGAAGTTTTTTTAACCGCAGATGAACGCCGATGGACGCGGATAGTTAGAGGTTGGTAAAACGAGTTAAATCTAGAAAATCGGCTGGTAGCTGATTTCTCTCTCCATCCGAGGTGTTTTGAAACAAAACGGTGAAAGCTCCTGCTCCTAGTTTATCTTGCGGCCACATCCGATAGCAAGGAATTGCTGTCAGGTGCGATCGATATTTTTCTAAATGAGGAACAGTGACTGGCTGAAATTCGGGAAATTTGCTTAACAGCCATTCGCTGACTTGTTCGTTTTCTGCAGTTGAATAAGTGCAGGTCATGTATGCAAGATAACCTTGCGGCGCTACAATTTTAGCAGAATTGGCTAAGATTCTTTTTTGGCGGTTGGCATTGCTGTTGATGGTGACATGATGAAAGCATCCGGGTGCTTTGTCTCCTTTTGCTAAGAGTGATTGACCAGTACAAGGAGCATCTACTATTACTAAATTAGCAGTTTGTGGTATTTTTTCTGCAAGTATTTTTGAATCGACGTTAGCGGCGGCGGATGGTAGAATTTGGCAGCGTCTTAAATTAGAGATCAGCATTCCCATGCGTTTGCCTATGACTTCGTTGCACAACAGCAATTCTGGGTTTAATGTTTTCCAGGCAAATATACTTTTTCCTCCGGGCGCGGCGCACATATCTAAGATTAGTTTGATGGGCTGCGGTATTGTTAATAAGGTGGAGGCGGCGAAGATTGAGGAAAAGTCGAGACAGTAGTAATGTCCTGCTTGATGTAAGGAATGTTTTCCCGGCTTTGATTCTAAAGCCAGTCTATCTACAAAGTCTGGTTGCCAACTAACTGGATGTTCCAGAATAAATGGGTTTTCTGTAGGTTTTGGTTGCAGCCACAAGATGGCAGGATTAAAAGGTTGGGGATTGGTGACGGCGTGAATAAATTTTTCTTGTTCTGCGGTGTCGGCAAATAAGCTGCGGCTGAGTTTTAGCAGGAGATTCGACGGTTTTTCCATGTTCGAGGAGATATGATAAGATTGAGATTAGCAGTAAGCCAGGTAAATTCGATGATAATTCCTAGTGTAGAACAGTTATAGTTAACTTGAGAAGAATGGAGGCAAATGTTGTTGCGTCTATCAAACCAATTGCTTTTGAGCGTTTGAGTCGAGTGGCACCTGATTACGAATCGAGATCCTTTTTGCCGATCGCACAAGTCGGAACTGTTCTCGAAGTGTATAATCTAGGAGCAAACTAGCATTATTTGAGCTAACCAATAAACATTACATGGGTTCGGCGGGTGAAAACACTCCTAAACTACCTTGTATCATAGCTCCTACGCGCTTAATAGTCTCTACAATATACTATGGTTTTTTGCCATTACCTACTTGATGACTAATGACAGATAACTACTTACTAATAACGAAGAATCTATGAAAATTGTCTTTTTTGGCACTCCCGATTTTGCTGTTCCTACTTTATCTAGTTTGCTAAGTCACCCAGAGTTTGAGGTTGTGGCTGTGGTGACTCAGCCGGACAAACGCCGGGGAAGAGGCAATCAATTAATGCCTTCACCTGTAAAAGATGTGGCTTTAAATCACAGCCTCCCGGTTTGGCAGCCGCAGCGAATCAAGAAAGACGCTGAAACAATTGCTAAGTTGCGGGAAGCGGAGGCGGATGTGTTTGTGGTGGTGGCTTACGGTCAAATTCTGTCTCAAGAAATTCTTGATATTCCTAGTTTGGCTTGCGTTAACGTTCACGGTTCAATTTTGCCGAAGTATCGCGGTGCAGCACCGATTCAGCGCTGTCTTTTTGACGGGGAAAAGACAACAGGAATTACTACTATGCTGATGGATGCTGGGATGGATACTGGGGCGATGCTGTTGAAGGCTTTTGCTGGTATTTCGCTGTTGGATAATGCTGATTCTTTGGCGGATAGGTTGGCGGAAGTTGGGGCGGATTTGTTGGTTGAAACTTTGGTGAAATTGAGGGACGACCAAATTGAAGCTGTTGTTCAAGATGATGCTGAGGCGACTTATGCGCCGATGATTAAGAGTGCAGATTATGTGCTGGATTGGTCGAAAAGTGCGATCGACCTTCACAATCAAGTTAGGGGCTTTTTCCCGGATTGCACGACGACTTTTCGCGGCAATTCTCTGAAGGTGATAGCTACTGTGCCCGTCGGGCCGGAATATTGGCTGCAAATGCCAGCGGATTTGAGAGTTTTGGAACGCGAATGGCCTGTTTTAGCCCAGTTGTCGGGTGCAAATGGGGAAGTTGTCAAGGTTGTGAAGGGCTTGGGGGCGATCGTCCAAACCGGTGATGGTTTATTATTGTTGCGGGAGGTGCAGTTAGCGGGGAAAAAGGTGCAGTCGGGGGTAGATTTTGCCAATGGAACTCGGTTGGCGGTGGGTGAGATTTTTGGGAGTTAAATAGTATATTTAGGGCGGGCAAGATGCCCACTCTATAATATTTGGCAGCAAAATCATCCTGTAATTAGATGCGCGACACTTGACCTAAAATTCGACCAAAACCTCCTGTTTCTCTCCCAACAAACCCTGCGCCGCCTCTAACATACTCTCTGCAACATCTTTCAAATCGTCGCGACTTGCCAGATAAGTTTTCAAAGCTTCTAATGGTTCTATACTATTATTAGCATTCAATTCTGGTAAACGCGGCCTTGCTAACTGACTGACTAATTCCGGTTGAATTGTGTAGCTGTGCGCTTCGCCGAGAAGTGCGTGCAATTCTGCGTTGTCGATTAAATCTAATTGTTCCGATCGCAATTGGTAGATCAATCTCACAACCGCGTCTGCAATCTCCTTCTTCCCAATAGCTTTCACCAGCTCAGCTTGCGGGTTTTCCGATTCGGAAACATTCACTTTAATCGTCTGAAATACCCGCACAGGCAAAGCACAAAATTCCCACTCTGCTTTCCCCCGTTCCAAATTAACTAACACAAAACCCTTATCTTCTTTCTCTTCGCTAAAATCAACTCGTTCGATACTTCCGGGATAAATTACGGGCGGATTGTTGGAAGCATTGAGATTTTGGTGTTTGTGAACGTGGCCGAGAGCAACGTAATCAAAACAAGGGCGAGTTAGCATCGAAACTGGAATGTTAAAACCTTTTCCAACTGCTAAAAAACGTTCGGCGCCCAAACTTGCTTTATCGGCCATTAAGTGCGCTAAAAGTACGGTTGGTATGTCGGGGTTGAGGCGGCGGATTTCGCCTTCCATTGCGATCGTTAGTTTTTCGGTTAATAATTGGTTAACATCGCCCATAGACAGGCTTTCAGTCTCGGAACGTGTCATTAAAGTCGATCGAGTCAACCAAGGCAATGTTACCACCTGTACGGGCCCGCTGCGGGTTTGAATCAGGTGAGTGTCCAGGCGATCGCCTACAATAAACTTAGGTATTCCCAAAGTCCGATAAATCCCCAAACTCGCGCCGCCTTGTCCCTGAGAATGTTGGTCGTGATTTCCTACTAGCAAAACCGTCGGAATTTGCGCGTCCACCAAGCGGCTGAATTGGCGAGCAAAAGCCTCTTTTACAAACGGTGGAGGCGTAGAATCCGGGAAAGCATCGCCGCCGAATATGACTAAATCTACGGGTTCAGAAATTGCTCTATCCATACATTTGCTCAGCGTCGCCGCGAAGTCTTCCAAGCGCGTATTTAAACCAGTTTCTGGATTAATCTGCCCGTGGGAAAAGCCGCTGCCCATGTGAATGTCTGAAAGGTGTAAGATTTTAATCATTTTTTTTATTTGTAAATTATCTTTTGGGTTTGTAGTGAGGACTTCAGCCCTCCTTTAGCTTCGGCAGAAAAACTCAAGTCTTTACTAAGAAGTAGGTTTAAGGTTTTTGTCAAAGTACAGACGAGAAAATTTTACTACTAAAAATCTGGTTTCATACATCACAATACCATGCCTGGGACTTTTTGATAAACTTGTGCGATCGGGCAGCGAAAATCTATACTCCTTAACTCTAACTCATCTCCTTGTCGGTAAGTCTGAGAAACCCAATTTCCCTCAGGGTTGACGCGAAAACACTCAATTTTGATTTCTGATTGAGTTATGAGCACGTATTCCTGCAAACTCGGAGAAGTTTGGTAATCTGCAAATTTATCGCCTCTGTCAAAAGCTGCCGTTGAGGGCGACAATACCTCAACTACTAAAGATGGATATAAAATGAAATCTTCAGTAGTTGAGGTATCTCTTTCGTCGCAAGTCACAGCTACGTCAGGATAGTAATAGCAATTTGCCTCTTCCAGTCGGACTTTTATATCTGATGATAAAACTAAGCATGGCGTATTCAGAAGATGATTTCCCAGTAGCCGAACTAAATTACTACCAATAATAATGTGAGGTTTTTTTGCCCCTGTCATTGCATAAACGTGTCCGCGTCTGTATTCGTGTTTGATCGGGCTTACTCGCTCGCCTTCTAGGTACTCTTCTGGGGAGATGTAAAAATTATTCTTGCTAAGAAACATTGATGTTTCCTCCGATATTTTTATTTAACACTATTGGTTAATAATCGCATACCCGGGTGGGAAACGGCCGTGCCGTTTCCCTACAAATTTAACAAAACTCCAAAAATCGTGCGTGCCACAGTTTGCCGCTTTCCGTCAAACCCTGCGATCGCACTTTAATTTTGACACTTTTGGGGTTAGCCTCGTAGAGTCGGGCAATTTCCTGCATTTCCTCCCCGCTAAACCCGGTTCCCACGGTTCCTACTGGGACTAATTTGCCATCAATTTCTTGCGCTACTTTGACGGCGCTAAACGGCCGCCCCGCAACTTTTGTCGCCGTCAAACCCACAATAAACAAATCGTATTCTTGACAGTATTTAGTCCTCACCATCGGATATTTTTTAACATCTTTGCCGCCCACATAGCGGCAGTTGTGCAACACCCAAACTTCACCTTCTCTATTTTCAGATTCCTGCTGATTGGCCAGGACGAGTTTTTCGGAAGTGGTGCGAAATGTCGGTACAATTTCAAAGGCTGGGGATAAATTAGCCACCATTTCGCCAACTTCAACTCCCGCTGCAATTCGTTCGGATTCTGCCACGGTAGTTAAATCATTGCCTTTGAAAAACAAACTTTTAAAAATGGTATAAATTGCGCTGGGCTGGATTGTGGGAAAACCGCTTTCAATATTAACTGTAGCAGCTTGCGCCCCCGTGCGGTGTTCGCTGCCCGTGCAGCTTTTGTAATACAGTTCGCCGTCTAAAACAAAGGTGCCAATTTTAGCGGCTGTGTCGATTAATGTGCGATCGATCTCAATCGATGCCTGTTGCCGGAGGTTAGTCGATCGCGATTGGTAGTATACTTTCTCTGGCGTCGCGATGACAACTACCCTATTGCCGTCGCGCTTCGGCTGCCCCCAATAATCGGGATTTTCGATATAATAAGAACGATCGCTCGGCGCGTCAACTGGCTGCATCGTCACAATTCTTCCCGGCTGCAAGTGCGGCGGCAATTCGGGAACAATGGGATTGTTGGCAGTTTCTATTTTTGGGGCGGAAGTTGATTGTTTAGCAGGAGCGAAATCGGCGGTAGAATTGTTTAGAGTATTGAGGGCGATCGGCTTTTCTCCTGTTTCCAATTCAAAAGCTCTTTTCCAAAAGCCAAAAGCCATGTCCTGATATCCTTCCGACTCCGCGCACAGTGCAAAACCAATAACTTTTGCCGTACCAATTCCGCGCCCGTAATCAGCTAAATACTGCACGGCCCCCGCTTCACCCATCAAGTGCAATCCTCGCGTGACGATGCGATTGTTCCAGCGTTCTCGAATGTCGGCGCTAATTTTTTTAGCTGCTTTTCGCTTGGCTTCTGCGTATTCGGTGCAGTCCATACTGCCTCCTTTCTGTAGGGATATTTATATACTATACTAAAGATTGATTTATTAGTCAAGGTTAAGTTTACAATTAGGTGTTGTGAATAAATTTAAGTCTTTGATTTGTGAACTAGATTTATTTTTTCACCGCAGAGGCGCAGAGGGCACAGAGGAAGAGAAGAAAGAGAGGGATGGGGTTGTAGTGTTTTGATTGTCAAGCGCGGTAATCTGTTCGCAGCCAATGCTAAGATAACTTCGATCGCGCATTGCGACCAATAAAGCCGTGAGTTGCGTCTTACTCGCGTTGGGTTCGCCAACTTGCGATCGCACGTTCGAGAATTTAATATCAAGTCTAATTGTAGTCTTATGATGCGATTAATTTTGTACAGCAAACCAGGCTGCCACTTGTGCGAAGGGTTGCAAGAAAAACTAGAACAGATTGAAAGCCTCAAGTTTCAACTCGAAGTCAGAGATATTACTGAACGCAACGATTGGTTTGAAGCTTATCAGTACGAAGTTCCAGTTTTGTTTAAAGTGCAGCCCCAGCCAAAAAATTCTGTTGGCGAGGCTGGATTCTCCGCTGAAGAACTGTTACCCCGTCCTTCTCCCCGCTGTAGTGTCGTCCAATTGGAGCAAATGTTACAGAAATATTTGCAAATCGATCCGTCACAATAATACGATTTACGCAAAAACTCACGTCTTAATCCGGGCCTCGGGGTTCGCGGTACGCACTTTACTGTAAACCTGTATGGTGCGCACAGCAAAAGCCTGTAGATAGCGGCTCAAAAAATGTGTTGCGCAAGTCATATTCAAGACATCCAAGTAAGGAGTTTTTCAGATGAAATTGAGAGAATTATTAGCAGCAGTTCCCAGCATTTCCTTTGACGCCAAACATCCTGCCCTCGATGCCGAAGTCAAGGGTTTATCCACTAATTCCCACGCTTGTCACGCGGGAGATTTATTTTTGGGAATGCCGGGAACTCGGGTAGATGGCGGAGATTTTTGGCAAAGTGCGATCGAATCTGGTGCAGTTGCCGCCATAATTTCCACCCAAGCAGCCGAGAAAACACCCCCCCAACCCCCCCTTAGCAAGGGGGGGCTAGAAGAGGTTCCTTCCCCCCTTAGCAAGGGGCTAGAAGAAGTTCCCTGCGTCATCGCAGCAGCCGATATGGCTCAAGTTTGCGGTCAAATAGCAACTGCTTTTTACGGCAATCCAGCTAGCAAATTAAAACTTGTCGGCGTTACCGGGACTAACGGCAAAACTACAACAACTCATTTAATCGAATTTTTGCTCAATGAAATGCAGTTGCCGACGGCGATTTTTGGCACGCTTTACACTCGCTGGCCGGGCTTCCAACAAACTGCACTTTACACCACACCTTTTGCAGTTGACCTGCAAAAGCAATTAGCAGAAGCTGTAGCAGCCGGATGCAAACACGGCGTGATGGAAGTCAGTTCCCACGCCCTAGCGCAGCAGCGAGTTTTGGGCTGTAGTTTTGAAGTTGCCGTGTTTACAAACTTGACTCAAGATCATCTGGATTATCACCGCGATATGGAAGATTATTTTGAGGCTAAATCGCTTTTATTCAGTCCAAATTACCTCAAAAATCGCGCTGTAATTAATATTGACGACCCCTACGGGAAGCGGATAGTTGAAACCGTTAAATCTGACAAAGTTTGGAGTTATAGCACTAGCGACAAAACGGCAGATTTGTATGCTTTTGATTTGCAGTATCAGCCCAATGGAGTTAAGGGAATGCTGCACACTCCCAAGGGCGAAACTGCTTTTGTTTTGCCTTTAGTCGGTCAGTTCAATTTATCAAATATGTTGGCTGCTGTCGGTGCTGTTTTAGAATTGGGTTTAGATTTGTCCGCAATCGTGGAGAAATTATCTCAGTTTTCGGGAGTACCGGGACGGATGGAACGGGTGCAAATTAGTCCCGACCAAGATATTAGCGTCATTGTCGATTACGCGCACACTCCCGACAGTTTGGAGAACTTGTTGAAGGCGTCGCGGCCGTTTATTCCGGGTCAGATGATTTGCGTGTTTGGCTGCGGCGGCGATCGCGATCGCACTAAGCGCCCGATCATGGGTAAAATTGTTGCAGAATTAGCCGATTTAGCTGTTGTTACTTCCGACAATCCGCGCACTGAAAATCCCGATCGCATTTTGGAGGATGTTTTAGCCGGAATTCCCGCCGCAGTAAAGCCGATGGTGATGTGCGATCGAGCCGCTGCTATTCGCACTGCTATTATGGAGGCTAAACCGGGAGATGGCGTGCTGATTGCAGGAAAGGGACACGAAGATTATCAGATTTTGGGTACCGAAAAAGTCCATTTTGACGATCGAGAACAAGCGCGAGATGCCTTGAAAGCCAGAATGAATTCGGCTAACTGAATTTGGTTAACTGTTAACGGTTAACTGAATTCGGTTAACTGTTAACGGTTAGCTGTTCGCGGCCTGGGAAATTAGTTGTATTTTTCAGTATTGATACGAAGGTAGAATCTGATTGGCACTAGATTATACTTGTAAGACCAAATATTGTACTAAAAAAATAATTATTGCTATGATAGAACTAACTGGTTATCAAATTGTCGATCGAATTTATTCAGGCACTCGCACCCTAGTTTATCGCGGAATTCGCCTCTGCGACCAAAAACCGGTCGCCATTAAAGTCTTGCGGAACGAGTATCCCAGCTTCAGCGAACTCTTGAATTTTCGCAATCAATACACGATCGCCAAAAACCTCAACTTGCCCGGAATTATTCAAACCTACAGCCTGGAAACGTACCAGAATGGCTATGCGTTGATCGTGGAAGACTTTGGGGGAATTTCCCTGAAGGAATGGACGGGGAAAGGGAAAACAGTTCCGTCTCTCGTTGAATTTTTCCAAATAGCGATCGACCTCTGCAATACATTAGATATACTTTGTCGCCAGCGCATTATTCACAAAGATATTAAACCCGCCAATATTCTAATTAATCCAGAGACTAAACAAGTCAAACTCATTGATTTTAGTATTGCATCTTTGCTGCCAAGGGAAACTCAAACCCTGATGAGTCCCAACGTGCTCGAAGGAACACTCAGCTATTTATCTCCCGAACAAACAGGAAGAATGAATCGCGGGCTTGACTACCGCACAGACTTTTATTCATTAGGTGTAACTTTTTATGAATTGCTGACAGGAAAATTGCCATTTCAATCCAGCGATCCGATGGAATTGCTCCACTGTCATATTGCCAAGCAACCGCCCTCTGTACGTGAAATTAATCCCAAAATTCCCCTCGTGCTCTCGGAAATTGTCAGCAAATTGATGGCTAAAAATGCTGAAAATCGGTATCAGAGTGCATTAGGGCCCAAAGCCGATTTAGAAACTTGTTTGCAGCAACTCAATGAGACAGGTAAAATTGAGAGTTTTGCCATTGGGCGGCGCGATGTGTGCGATCGCTTTATCATACCAGAGAAACTCTACGGCCGAGAAACCGAAGTTGCCCAATTATTAGCAGCATTCGATCGAGTAGCAAATCCCTCTAATTTTCGTTTTCCAGAACAGCCTGGAAACGAGAGAAACGAGGGAAAAGAAGACTCACCTCTTACTAAGGGCGGTTGGGGGGAATCGAATTTATCCCGCAGGGAAATGATGCTAGTTGCAGGATTTTCCGGCATTGGTAAAACCGTTGTAGTCAACGAAGTTCACAAACCCATAGTTCGCCAACGCGGTTATTTCATCAAAGGCAAATACGACCAATTTAAACGCAACATTCCCTTTAGTGCTTTTGTGCAAGCCTTCCGAGAATTGATGGAGCAATTACTTTCAGAAAGCGACGTTCAGCTACAGCAATGGCAAATAAAAATTCAGGATGCTGTTGCCGACAACGGTCAAGTTATTGTAGAAGTAATTCCCGAACTGGAACGAATTATTGGCCAACAACAGCCTGTCTCTGAACTTTTGGGAAGTGCCGCCGAAAACCGCTTCAATTTAGTGTTTCAAAAATTCATCTCTGTGTTTGCTACAAAAGAACATCCCTTAGTGATTTTTTTGGATGATTTGCAGTGGTCAGATTCAGCATCCCTGAAGCTTTTGCAAGTGTTGATGAGCGAAAAAGATAGTCAGAATTTGCTGGTAATTGGGGCATATCGGGATAACGAAGTATCTCCGGCTCATCCATTTATGTTGGCAGTAGCAGAAATGGAAAAATCCCAAGTAACGGTAAATACTATTACCTTGGAACCTCTGAGTCAAGCCGATATTAACGATTTGATAGCAGATACGCTCTCGTGCGATCGCCCTTTGGCTCAGCCGTTAACCGAGTTAGTTTATCAAAAAACCAAAGGCAATCCCTTTTTTGCCACGCAATTTCTCAAATCGCTACAGGAAGATGGGCTGATTGCGTTTAACTCCACCCCCCTTTCATCCCCCCTTACCAAGGGGGGACAGGGGGGGGTAACAGGGGGGTGGCAGTGCGATATTGCCAAAGTCAAAGCCCTAATTATCAGCGATGATGTGGTGGAGTTTATGGCGGTGCAATTGCAGAAGTTGCCGCCAGAAACTCAGGATGTGCTGAAGTTGGCTGCGTGCATTGGAGCGCAGTTTGATTTGAATACATTGGCGGTAGTCACCGAGAAGTCGCCAGAAGAAACTGCGGCGGATTTGTGGAAATCATTGCAAGAAGGATTCATCTTACCCACCAGTGAAATTTACAAGTTTTATCAAGGAAAAGAACCTCGGGAAAAAACCGACCTATTGCCAACTACCGCCAATCAATTACCTAACTACAAATTTCTACACGATCGCATTCAACAAGCGGCTTATTCCCTAATTCCAGAAGATAGAAAACAAGCCACTCACCTGAAAATAGGACAACTGTTGCTGCAAAAAAGTAGTGAAACTCAACGTCAGGAAAGGATTTTTGATATTGTCGGTCATTTCAACTTTGCCCGCGGGCTGATTTGCGAACAAACAGCACGTTATGAATTAGCCTCGCTCAACTTGCAGGCTGGGAAAACTGCAAAAGCTGCCGCAGCCTTTGATGCGGCATTGATATTTGTCAATACAGGTATTAGCAGCTTACCAGCCGATAGCTGGCAGGAACAATATACTCTGACGCTGGCGCTGCACAATTTGGCAGCCGAAGCAGCGTATTTGTGCAGCGAATTTGAACAGATGGAACAGCTAATTACTGCGATTTTGCAACAAGCAAACCAACTGATCGACAAAGTTAGCGCTTACGAGATTCAAATCCTCGCTTACCTTGCCCAAGGCCAGCCCCAGGATGGCGTTTACACAGCAATTGATGTGCTCGGGCAGTTTGGGATTCGGCTTCCCAAAAACCCGACTCAGCCTCAAGTATTGCTGGGTTTAGCCAAAACAAAGTTGATTCTCGGTAACAAGAAACCGGAACAGCTTGTGAATCTGCCAAATATGACAGATGCTAACAAATTGGCCGCGATGCGAATTCTTTCTAGTGCTGCTTCTGCTGCGTATCTTTGTGCTCCGAAGTTGATGCCGCTACTGGTATTTGAGCGGGTTAACTTGTCTGTACGGCACGGCAATACTGCCCTATCAGCTTTTGGCTATGCTTGGTATGGACTGATCCTCTGCGGCATACTCATGGATATCGAAGGAGGCTATCAGTTTGGACAACTTTCTCTGCAATTACTAGATCGTTTTAACGCGACGGATTTGAAAGCGAAAGTGCTATTTATGACTTATACGTTTATCAGCCATTGGCGCGATCGCATCGCAGATACAATGCCAGCGCTGTTAACAGCTTACCAGAGCGGTTTAGAAACGGGAGATGTAGAATATGCTGCTTGGGCAGCTTTGGTTCATTCTTACAATCGCTACTGGACAGGGGAGAACTTAACGGAAGCAGAAGCAGCAATTCGTTCTTTCATAACGGCGATCGCTCCTTTCAACCAAAAAAACGGCTCTCTTTACATCCAGATATACCATCAAGCGACCTTAAATCTTCTGGGTGATTCTAGCGATCCGAGTTGCTTGTCCGGCGAAAGCTATCGGGTTGCTGAAGATATTCCCGCACAGGTGGCTGCGAGCGATCGTACAGGGTTATTTTTTAGTTACGTTTGCCAGCAGCATCTTCATTATTTGTTCGGGCAGTATGACGCAGCAATTGAGAAGTCAAACGCTGCTAAACCCTACTTTGAAAACTGTGTTTCCTCGCTCCCAACGGTGCTGCACTTCTTTTACGATTCTCTGGCACAACTGGCAATTTACGCGACTGCAACCTCTTCACAACGCCAGCAAATTCTCAAGTGCATTAACGCGAATCAGAAAAAGCTGAAGAAATGGGGGCACTATGCCCCAATGAATTACCAACATAAGTTTCTTTTGGTAGAAGCAGAACGGTATCGGGTACAGGGGCAAAAACTAGAAGCGATCGACTATTACGATCGCGCCATTCAACTCGCTAAAGAAAACCAATTCCTCAACGAAGAAGCCTTAGCCAACGAACTCGCCGCCAAATTCTACCTCGACTGGGGCAAAGAAAAAGTCGCTCAGGTTTATATGCAGCAAGCTTACTACTGCTACGCCCGCTGGGAAGCCAAAGCCAAAACAGATGATTTAGAAAAACATTATCCCGATCTGCTGCGCCCTATCTTACAAGAGTCCGCCCAACCCCTCACTATTTTAGAAACCGTATCCACGCTCAGCAATCCTACTTACTCCATTCATTCGAGCACCCACCCCAGTACCTCCAACACCTCCATCAACCATGCTCTAGATTTTTCGACCCTGCTGCAAATCTCCCAAGTCATCTCCCGCACGATCGACCTGGATGAGTTGCTGCAAATTGTGACCCAAACCATGCTACAAAACTCTGGAGCCGATCGCTGTGCACTGATGCTCTGCCAAGATCAACAATGGCAAGTGCGGGCGATCGCTACCTTGGAAGACATTAGCCTGCAAACGGAACCCCTAGAGAACAATCCCACCGTTCCCGTTAAATTAATCCAGTATGTTAAAAACACCCTAGCAGCAGTTGTCATCGATCGCCTCAAAACAGATATGCCTGTAATTGACGATTATTTAGAGTACCACCAACCTGAGAGTTTGCTGGGTTTGCCAATTCTAAATCAGGGGAATTTGGTCGGCATTTTGTATCTAGAAAATCGGATAACCAGTGGGGTGTTTAGTCCCGAGCGCCTCCTAGTGCTGAATTTTCTCTCTAGTCAAGCGGCGATCGCTCTAGAGAATGCCCGCCTCTATCACCAAGTGCAGCAGACTTTGAATGAACTTCAGCAAGCTCAGATGCAAATGATCCAAAGCGAAAAGATGTCAGCACTAGGTAATCTCGTGGCAGGGGTTGCCCATGAAATCAACAACCCCGTTGGTTTTATTGCCGGGAACCTTAATGAAGCTAATGCTGGAGTCCAAGATTTAATTGATTATTTGCACCTCTATCAAGAAAAGTTTCCTCAACCGGGAGCAGAATTGATTGAGAAAGCAGAGGAAATAGATTTAGATTATCTAGTAGAAGATTTACCCAAGATGTTGAGTTCCATGAAAATAGGGTGCGATCGCATCAAAAACATCAGCACCTCCCTCCGCACTTTCTCTCGTGCCGATACGGCCCATAAAGTTGAGGCTAATATCCACGAAGGACTCAATAGCACTTTGATGATTTTACGCCATCGCCTGAAAGCGAACGAAAAGCATCCTGAAATTCAAATCATTAAAGAGTACGGCAAGATTCCCAAAGTAAAATGTTATTTGGGACAGTTAAACCAGGTATTTATGAATCTGCTGGCGAATGCGATCGATGCCTTAGAAGAATCCAATCAAGGAAAGAATTTTGCAGAGATTGAAGCCCATCCCAATCAAATCACTATTCGGACAAAAGTGGAAGGTGAACAGGTAAAAATTTCCATCGCCGATAACGGCAATGGAATGTCAGAAGAGGTGAAAAATCGGATTTTCGACCATCTATTTACCACTAAAGACGTGGGCAAAGGGACTGGGTTGGGACTGGCGATCTCGCGTCAAATTGTAGAAGAAAAACACGGCGGAAAACTGAGTTGTATTTCTGCACTGGGAGAAGGAACGGAGTTTGTCATTGAAATTTTAATTGATTAAAACTAATAGACATCGTGCAAAAGTCTATCTTGCGATAGATTCCACTTGAGGGGGTGACAACGCCTCTGGAACCTTGATGGTAAAAGCATTAAAGCCCCTGAACCTCAACTCAAACAAGATAGCGGATTATTGACCGGCTTATTGACTCATAACCCAATACGGTTCAGTATTTCAAGTTGACATTAGGCAAAAAATACTGATAAACTAAACTGGAGTATCTATCCCAAGGGACTTTGACATTGCTTCAATACGACTTTCTATATCGCTTTCTGAAAATCGCTGCTGTCAACGTAGTGTCGAATATTACAATACCCTTATCGGGTGCAATCAGCGTAGCTTTCCTGGGACACCTGTCAAACATTAGTTATTTAGCCGGGGTGGCATTAGGTGCTATTTTGTTTGATTTTCTCTACGAAAGTTGTTCTTTTATTAAGTCAGGAACAACTGCGATTACATCTCAAGCAGTTGGACGAGATGACCGAGAAGCCATACTTCTAGCAGGGCTACAAAATGGTTTAATCGCTTTGGGATTGGGTATGCTTTTTTTGCTGCTGCAATACCCTTTGGGGAAGCTAGGCTTTATGTTGTTGAACGCTACTCCAGATGTGCAACTGGCCGGTATTACTTATTTTAATAGTCGGATTTGGGGAGCGCCTGCGGCTTTCGTCAACTTAGTCTTAATTGGATGGTTTCTTGGAAGAGAACAAAACCGCAAAGTTCTTTTACTCACTATTATTGGGAATGTTGCTAATGTTGCACTGAATTACCTTTACATTGTCCTTTGGGATTGGTCAAGCATGGGGGCGGGATTGTCGCAGGCTATTAGCCAGTATATAACCTTATTTGTAGCGCTTGTGATGATTGGCAGTGAATTTTCCTTAAAAGAAATAGGTAGTTTAACAGGAAAAGTCCTAAATTTGTCCGCATTGCAAACTGCTTTTGTTCTGAATGGCAATCTATCTGTTAGGTCTATAGTTATCGTATCTATTTTTGTCCTTTTCAATGCTTTTAGTGCTACATTGGGGACTGAGGTTCTGGCTGAAAATGTTTTACTCCTTCAAATAGTAGCATTGAGTATGTATATGTGTGATGGAGTAGAATACGCTACTGTAAGTTTAATCGGTAACTTTCAAGGTCAAGGAACAACACATAAATTTGTGCCACTTTTGCAAATTGCATTAGCAACCAATCTGGTGATTAGTTTATTAGTTGGACTAGCTGCTTTCTTTTTTCCTGACCCTATATTTCATCTGTTCACTAGCCATTCTGAATTGATAGAAGCCATTAAAATTTATATCCTTTGGATCCCCATTGTTGTAGTTGGCGCAGGAGTTGCTTATATTCTAGATGGATATTTTTCTGGCTTGGGTGAGGGTTCTGCTGTACGCAATACGTACTTGGTCAGTGGCTTACTGGGACTTATCTTTCTATGTTTATCAACCTTTTATTTTCATAGCAATCATTTTTTATGGTTAGCTTTATCCGTATTTATGTTATCTTGCGTATTAGTTTCTGGAATACAGATACCTATGACTTTGCAATCAAATGAGGAGAAGGAGGCTGTTGCCAACTCATAATTTAATTTATATTGAAAATACCGCTAAAACTATCACTCCCATGTAGTATATTGCGGGGTTACAATTGTTTTGACGGATTATATTCATTTTTTGTAAATGAATATAAAAAAACATTGAAATAAGAAATACAAATGAAATACAGAAAATTGGGTAACAGCGAATTGCATATTTCAGAAATCAGTCTTGGTTCCTGGGGTATTTGTGAGGGTGTAGAACAGCAAAATGCAGAGGCTTGCATTTACAAAGCCTTTGACCTTGGTATTAACTTCATTGACACTTCTAATTCTTATGCGGCTGGCGGCGCTGAGTCATTTCTAGGGGAAGTATTACAAGGAATTGAGCGATCGTCCTATATCCTAGCAACCAAGGTCTTCTTTCCCACGTCACCTACTGACCAAGGACTGTCAGCAGCCCAGATCGGAAAACAAATCGATGCTTCTTTAAATCGATTGCGTACCGATTATGTTGACTTGTATCAATGTCATCGCTACGATCCGAACACACCTTTGGAGGAAACAATGACGGCACTCACTGAGGTAGTGCGTCAGGGAAAAGCTCGTTACATCGGCTTTAGCGAGTGGAGTCCAGAGCAAATTCAATCTGCGTTCAATATTGCTGATGTTGAACGCTTTGTTTCCAGTCAGCCTCAGTATTCTATGCTGTGGCGCACACCGGAAGCTGAAGTGTTTCCATTGTGTGCAGCTAATGGTGTTGGTCAGATTGTTTGGTCGCCATTAGCTCAAGGTGTACTTGCAGGCAAATACCAGCCAGGACAAGTTCCACCTCAAAATTCTCGCGCTGCAAATGAAAAAATGAATTGGTTTTTGCTGGAGGAGTTGTTTAGCGATCGCATTCTAACAGCAGTACAGAAACTGAAACCCATTGCCCAAGAGTTAGGGTTGAGTATGCCACAGTTAGCTCTGGCTTGGGTACTACGGTCTGAGTACGTATCTTCAGCCATTATCGGTGCTAGTCGTCCGGAACAAATTGTTGATAACGCTGCTGCATCAGGAATACAACTAAATGCGGACGTATTGGCAGCAATCGATCGAGCACTGGTATCAGTTGTAGGCAAGTGAGGAAAGTAGGTGAGGACTTACGCAACTTTCACAAAACTACTGAAAATGTTAAGAAAGGTATGCGATCGCTCTGGAAACTCAAAAAGACAAGTTTACAACGTAACAGCGTTCGTGTATGATTTACCTGTCAAACTAGAAATGAGATTGTATGAATACCCTGACTAATAAGGAAGTAGTTAAACAGTTTTTTGAAATTTATAACAATCAAGATTACGAAGCTGCGTATAAGTATATTGTGCCGAATTATCTAGATCACGGGCTACCTCAAGTGCGAAGCGTCGAGGATGCGATTGAGATACTGAAGGGGACTCACAAAGCCTTTCCAGATATCAAAGTGGTGATTGACGATCTGATTGAAGAAAATGACAAAGTTGTATTTCGAGGTCACTTTACAGCTACGCACCTGGGTGAGTTTGTTGGTATGGCTGCCAGTGGAGTTAAAATAGAATTTGAGGCGTTAGAAATATTTAAGATTGAGAACCAGCAGATTACAGAATCTTGGGGATATTGGCCAATGTCAGATATTGTAAGCCAGATTCAGGCTTCTGAGAAGGTCTAGCCGTAATTCTGTACCTGTGCAATACAGTAGATTCGGAGTAGATGTTGGGATGAAAGGTGCTAGCACAGGGAGTTTTCTCTCCTAGATAATTCAATAGTTAACATTGAGTTAAAATAACCCTTAGTTAACGCTATTTTAACAGTTATTCACCTATCGAGTGGTAGTAGCTAATATTCCTCCCCGCCGACCCAAAAGCCAATAGGTCATCATTTCTCCTCTTCCCTTGACCTCGATCGTACCCCTTGGCTCTAGTAAGTATTTATTCTGTAATTTGAGATAAGTCGCATCGGTGACTTGAATGTATCCCGGTTTGCCGTGGGATTCCATCCTTGAGGCGACATTCACCGCATCACCCCAGAGGTCATAGATAAATTTCTTAATCCCAATTACTCCCGCAATTACAGGACCCGTATTAATCCCGATCCGAATTTGTAGAGATTCCCCAAAAATATTCTCCACCTCTTGCATATAGGCTTGCATATCCAACGCCATGTTGGCGATCGCGTCGGCATGATCCGGTCGAGAAACGGGTAAACCACCAACTACCATGTAGGCATCCCCAATGGTTTTAATTTTCTCTAAGCCATACTTTTCAGTGAGTTGATCGAACGTAGAAAAAATTTGGTTCAAACCTGCTACCAATTGCATCGGTTCTATCCGTGCCGAGATAGTAGTAAAACCTACGATATCCGCAAACAAAATCGTGGCTTCTTCAAAATGTTCTGCAGGAGATTCATTAGTCCGCATGAGGCGATCGGCAATTTCGGCAGGTAAGATATTCAAAAGTAATTGTTCTGACTTTTCTTTTTCTAGGCGCAGTTCTCCAGTTCTTTGCTCCACTCTAGCTTCCAACTCTTCATTTGCCAAATGGATGGCATCTAGAGAATCCTTCAGTTGTCTGGTCATGCCGTTAAAAACGTTGGCTAATTTGCCAAGTTCAACGATGGAACTAACCTCCACTTGTTGGTTGAGATTGCCCCCAGCGATCGCTTCCGAAGCAGTAGTGATCCGCTCCACAGGATGGATAATCCGGCGAGCGGTCAGGATACCCAACAAAATTGCCAAAATCAAAGTTGCTAAACAGAGCAGGATTGTAGTCTGAGTATTGGCATTAATCTGATTCATAAAGTCTGCTTCTGGAATAGTCACCACCACCAACCAGTCAATACCTTTACTATCTCGAAAAGGATCGACTTGGACGAAATAATTTTTACCAGCGATGGTAAATTTCAGTTGATGAGATGCTTGGATTTTTTGAAAATCCTGAAACTGCTCTAGCAAAGCTTGACTCGCTTTTTGGGTGATGGCATTGCTACTATTGACAACCTTAAGTCGTTGAACTCGTTGCTCTGGCAGTTGGACAACCTTGTCTGGGTAATATTGAAAGGGCTTTTCTCCTGTAGAGGTGGCAATCATTTCTCCAGAACGTTCCAGAATAAAACTTTGTCCAGTTTTACCGATTTTGAGTTTACTTAAAAAATCCCCAAACATTACCAGATTTAAGCTTGTCATCCACACTCCTTGGATATCTCCAGTCTTGGTATATATGGGTTTGCCAGCCGCAATGTATAGGTATTTACCTGTAATGTGAGGATACAGTTTTGCCCAAACAGCTTGCTTTTGCTGGACTGGAATTTTATAGTAGGGGCGATTGCGGGGATCAAAGTTAGGGTTCCCGGCGTTGATAATTTCTCGGCGTTCCCCCTCTGGACTGGCGGTATAGGTCGTCAAAGTGTGGTTATTTTCTACCTCCGAAGCACGGATGACGATCGCGCCATCATCCTGCCGCTCACCAGCAAAAAACTCTTGATTGGGGGTAACAAAAGCTGCGGCAGCAACAAGGGGAAAGGCAGGGAGTTGTCCCCATAGAAACTTCTCTACGTCTCTCCCATTATTAAGATCGATGCGGTTTTGGCTCAGGGCTGCATCATAGTTTTCAAAGGATTGAAAGGGAATAGCAAGCAGATAAGTTAGATTTTGGTTGATGCGATCGCTAACATCATTCCGCAACTGAGTAGCTACATCATTTACTGCTTTTTGACCGTTTCTATAGGAAAGATAACCAACAACAGCCACTGCTCCAACTGTTTGAACAACAAATGGAACAATTAGCATTATTTGTAGGGGAATTTTTCTGAAAAGTCCAGGTGATAAGGGCATCCTTGATTTACCAAGCATAGTGGCTTCTCCCGACATTGATACCTAGCATAAGTTAATAGGAATTTAATTTGCATGCGCCTACACCCTACACCTCATGCTCCACAACCCTTTCGACAATTTCAACAGGCAATTTATTGCTCTTGTGTCACTCTGATGGGATAGCCGAAAACGACCCTAACTCAGTTGCTGTCTGTGGATGAAGCCCGCCCATCTCGATCCACCATTAATTTTATTGATGAATATTGTGCCTCTTGGGGGGGGGTGACAACCCCCCTGAAACCCATAGTTAGTAAGGATTGAGCCTACTTGTGGTAAAAAAAGATAGGCAGCAAAATTGTTACACGCTTGCTTATCCAAAAAAATAATGATACGAAGATTTTACCAGACTCATTTACAAAAATACCTGACGCCATCTCAGTTTTTGGTGATGACAACATTGCCATCAAGTAATTTTAGGGTAGTCGATCGAATATTTTGGGATTATTATCGGGAATTATTAGCTTACAAAGATGCTCCTAGTGCAGAAGCTGCACTGCCTTTAAAGTCTAAATTTTGGCTACTTTTTACAACGAAAAGCGGTTATGAATTGTTGAATGAACGCCAAAATTTCAACAGGCAATTTATTGCTCTTGTGTCACTCTGATGGGATAGCCGAAAACGACCCTAACTCAGTTGCTGTCTGTGGATGAAGCCCGCCCATCTCGATCCACCATTAATTTTATTGATGAATATTGTGCCTCTTGGGGGGGGTGACAACCCCCCTGAAACCCATAGTTAGTAAGGATTGAGCCTACTTGTGGTAAAAAAAGATAGGCAGCAAAATTGTTACACGCTTGCTTATCCAAAAAAATAATGATACGAAGATTTTACCAGACTCATTTACAAAAATACCTGACGCCATCTCAGTTTTTGGTGATGACAACATTGCCATCAAGTAATTTTAGGGTAGTCGATCGAATATTTTTGGGATTATTATCGGGAATTATTAGCTTACAAAGATGCTCCTAGTGCAGAAGCTGCACTGCCTTTAAAGTCTAAATTTTGGCTACTTTTTACAACGAAAAGCGGTTATGAATTGTTGAATGAACGCCAACAATTAACTGCGACAAAAGTATCGGAGTTGCGAGCGGGTTTTAGAGCATCCTGAATTACCTTTGCATAATAATCCGGCTGAGTTAGCTGCCAGAACTCTGGTGCAGCGACGTAAGATCGGCTATGCAACTGGGACGATTGAGGGTACTCAGGCCAGGAAACTTTTATGTCTCTTGTTGCTACTACTCGTCAGTTGGGAATCAGTTTTTTTGAGTATGTGCGTGACCGAATTTCTCAACTGAGAATCATTCCTTCTCTATCCACTATTATTCGCGAAAAGTCTTCTATTCATCCCTTGGGCTTGTCTTGGCAACTAGAATAACTGCTCCCCCTACTTATTGAGCCGATACGATTCGGAAGCCTGAGAATGAATTTAGAAAAACACACTCCAATAGCTAAATAAAATCGCTCAATTTGGTTAAAAATATTAGTAATTTTCCCGATCGGGCTAGGGATCTTCTTTCGCTTTGCCCTTACAGAGTGATGGGGTGACAACAATCGGTAAACCCATCACTCCTTAAAGGGTTGACCGATATGGGATAAAAGGAAGATTATGACGCTGTAGCATTGACCTGATAATCCTCAAACGTTACCTCGAATCCATCTCCGTCTGGAGAGGCACACATAACGCCTACTTGAAGCGTTTCATAGGGTAAATACGTCATTCTGAGCATTGCATAGTTAGAAGCTTCATTTAAGTAGAAAATTTGGATAGCTTCTTTAGAGCGTTCAACGCGCAAGTGTAAAACATCAGGGGGATTCGGCAAGGGAATGACTGACCAATCTGAATAGTCATGGGTAACGACAGCACTCAGATTTTGTACGCCATCAACATATTCAATACCTGTCTTGATCCAATGCTTTTCATCGGCACGCAGCATGATGCCCGCCTGGTCGTAGATATCTTTGTAATGGGCGCGTATTTTGACATCAACAACAAAATCAGTGCTGATGGAATCAAAATAAAAATGTCCGGTGTCACGAATAAACCCATAATGGGTAATTCGCCAGAAATCTGTTTTGGGAGAAGTTTTGACAATCAAGCGATCGCCTGAGTCTGTCCATTGGGAGGGTTCATTGAGCCATTGCATAGAGTTTCATCCTGTTCAAAATATTTGATTGCCAGCGGTGTCAGGTCTTTCTATCTACCGTTCACCAATGCTGTTGAACTAAGTATTCTAAGCCCAAGCGAGAGGAAAACATCAGAGCGCAAGGTTCTTGCTCTCCCGGTAACAGTCCGTGTTCCAGCAGAACTTCAGCTTCAGCTTTATTGCGAATGCGAACCAAACAAGAATGCTCTTCCCACTGACCAGATCGAAAATGGCGATCGGGCATTTCCGTTTGCACCACAAAGACCAAATCAACTTCTCCCGTGATCGGGTTGCCAGACATACCAATAAACCGAGTATTCGTGTCATTTAAGGTCATGGCAACATTCACTTCTTCCCACAACTCCCGTTGAGCATCTTGATAAAAATTGATCTCTTGAGCTTTAGGAGAAAATGTAGCCCAACCAGCCACAAAATTGAGAACGCCTGTGTAATCCGATGAAGTCGATCGCCTACCAATGTAGACATTACCATCCGCAGTCAGCGGAACCACCGCAACCCCAACTCCCCTAGCAAAATAAGCGTAGGGATCTTGGTAAGTTGTCAGTCCGCGCATCATCAGCTTTAGTGCTTCCAGCGAACTACGAGTCAAATCCAGACGACAACGTGGGTAGCTAGTGGGTCCAACTTCCAGGGTGAAGGTGTCTTGACTGCGAGACCAGAATCCAGCCACTCCAGCCCCAGACCAGCGGACTTTGCGATCGTCATAACTTCTGGGTTTAGTGCCATCTGCGAGGATACCAATACGAATCTGGGGATTAATCACCGCTTCCAAATAAGCATGGAACTGCGTGTCAAGCGGCTCATCATTGAGATTTTGAGGCCCATGTCCCTCCCGCACCTGAATTCTGGTTACGCCTGCAACCTCATCGGGATGGATCGAGTGAAGAAAGTCGCGACCTGCAATGAGCGCCTCAGATAAGGCTTTACCTTGGGGCAAATCTGCCAAAGCCGCAACTACCTGCTCGCGACAGGCAAGATATTCGGAGGTTTGGGAGAGGGGATATTCAAGCACTTTTCAATTGCTCAGAAAGCTGATAAAACTGGTGAATTTCGGCGATGATAAAATCTAGTTCTTCATCAGTCAAACTATAAGATGAGGGCAAAGAAATTCCTCGCTCATAAGCAGATGTACTGACGGGATAGTTCATGCTGGGATCGGTCCAGTCTTGATAGCAAGGTTGAAGATGAAGCGGACAGAAAAATAGTCTGGTTTGAATTCCCCGATGGGTTAAATAGTCAGCCAGTTCAGCTCGGTTTTCCGCAAAGAAAGAGGTAAACCAGTGGACGGGCTTACACCGTGGGTCCATAAAGAGCGGCTGCAACTCCGTCACATCTGCTAAACCAGCCATGTAAGCTTCATAAATTTGCTGTTTGCGCTTAATAATTGCAGGTAGCTTTCTGAGCTGGGCAACACCAATGGCTGCCTGCATTTCTGTCATGGAAAAATTAAAGCCAATATGTTCGTGGATAAAGGTGCCGCGACGCGATCGCCCATGATTCTTAAGCCGGCGGCAAGTCTGGGCAATAGTATCACAGTCGGTGAGAATAATCCCACCTTCACCGCAAGTAATCGTTTTGTTGCCATAAAAGGAAAAGGCACCTGCGTCTCCGTAATAGCCGACATGACGATCGTTGAACTCTACTCCGATCGCCTGTGCTGCATCTTCAATCACCTTCAACTCAAAGCGCTTAGCAAAGGCGAGTACCGCATCCATATCTGCACTTTGACCGTACAAATGGACAGGCATAATCCCTTTGGTCTTATCATTGACCAGCGCTGCGGCTGCTTCTACATCAATGCACAGGGTATCTGCTCTAACTGGGCAAAAGACGGGCTTAGCCCCTGCCATAATCACCGCATTCGATGAAGCAACAAAGGTCAGGTTGGGGACAATCACCTCATCTCCGTGACCAATATCCAGAGCCTTGAGGATGCAGTATAAGGCAGCAGTACCGTTGCAAACAGCAATTGCGTGCTTTGCCCCCGTTAAAGCCCTAATGCCAGCTTCAAACTCCTCTGTCACCTGATTCTCGGTTAAGTAGGTTGATTCCATCACCCGCTTAACTTCTTGCCATTCACTATCGTCAATCCAAGGTTGAATTTGAGGGATCATATCAATGATGTTTCTTTAGAGGCTGTTTGTGAAGTAAATCTTTTCAGTCCTACCTACTTCCTTAAAGGATGAAACAGGGATATGGGAGAATTGATCTACCTAAATCATTCAGGCAATCATAATCCCTATTATGTCACTTTTGGTAGATAATTTTTTGGAACTAATGGTTTGTTAGGCTTTCGCAAGGCGAAGAATAAATTATTGAAAAGGGCTAAAATCCAGAGACAGCAAGGCAAAAGCTTTATTCTGTGTTCAAAGTGACATAATAGGGATTATGATATTATCTCATCAGCCGTTCAACACTGACAATAGCATCCATGCTGGCAAGTTTTTTCACGGTTCGCTGCGATCGCAGTCGTTTAGGTACTCATACCAATTCCTGAGCCAAGAAATCTGCCTTTTTTTTATTGATTCTAATTACCCATGACCGTAATGTCTCATTCTCCTTGGTGGAAGTCTGCTGTTATTTATCAGCCTTATCTGCGTAGCTTTCAAGACTCGAATGGAGATGGCATCGGTGATATCCCCGGCATTATCCAGCAACTAGATTATTTAGAATGGTTGGGGATAGATGCCGTCTGGGTAACACCCTTCTACCCCTCTCCAATGGCCGATTTTGGGTATGATGTCAGCGACCATACAAATATTGACCCTGTTTTTGGTACCCTTTCAGATATCGATAGCTTGATACAACAGTTGCACGATCGCAATCTCAAGGTCTTGATTGACTTTGTTGCCGCGCATAGTTCCGATCGGCATCAGTGGTTTATTGAATCCCGCAGTTCGCGTTCTCATCCCAAGCGAGACTGGTATATATGGAAAGATCCAAAGCCAGATGGTAGTCTTCCCAATAATTGGCTGGGACGTTTTGATGGGCTTTCTGCCTGGGAATGGGATGATAAAACAGAGCAATACTATCTACACTCGTTTCTCAAGGAGCAGCCAGATATCAATTGGCGTAACCCCGATGCTAAACAGGCGATGTTGGATGTACTACATTTTTGGTTACAGCGAGGCGTGGATGGATTTCGAGTTGATGCCGCCTATCGTGCCTTCAAAGATTTGCAATTTCGAGATAATCCGGTGAATCCCGACTGGCATCCCGGCATGGAACCATCCGATCGCCTGTTTGAAGTCTTCAGCAAGAATATACCGGAAATTCACGATTTCAATCGTATGCTGCGAACGCTGGTAGATGGGTATGACGATCGTCTTTTGATTGCTGAACTATACAAATCACTAGAAGAAATTGTCAAGCACTATGGGTCAAATAATGACGAATTTCATTTACCCCTCAATTCAGAATTGATGTCATCTGATTTGCAATGGAGTGCTGAGTCCGTCCGAGAAATTGTCGATCGTTACGAGAGACTGCTGCCCGAAGGTGCATGGCCCAATTGGACATTGGGTAATCATGACAAGCATCGCGTCGCCAGTAGAATTGGGATTTCTCAAGCCAAAATCGGCATGATGTTATTGCTTACCCTTCGCGGTACACCAACAATCTACTACGGAGAGGAACTGGGAATGGAGGATGCCTGGATTCCCTCCGAACATATCCAAGATCCTTGGGAAAAAAAAGCTCCCGGTATTGGGGTGGGACGCGATCCTGAGCGCACGCCGATGCTCTGGGATGACTCTGCTAATGCAGGCTTCTGTTCAGAATCAGTCCAGCCTTGGTTGCCCATCACTCATGACTACAGCAGTATCAATGTCAAGTCCCAGAAGCATGATTCCCGATCGTGTCTCTCACTCACCCAGGCACTTTTGCGCTTGCGTCGGCAACAACCGGCACTACAGCTTGGTGACTACATTTCTTTATACTCACCATCACAGCTTTTCTGCTATCGACGTTTTGACGAGACATCGGATCTCGTTGTGGCTTTGAACTTCAGTTCTGAATACCAGGAATGGACATTACCGGTGGAGTTTCGCAACCAGTCAAAAGTTCTCCTCTCTACATTCATGGATCGCCAGGGAGGGCAACTGGGACACACCCTTGAGCTACGAGGAAATGAAGGTCTGATCGTCCAGCGCAGCCATCAATCGCAATCATCTCATACCGAGGAGAAAAGATGAGCTATTAATCTATTGCTCGTGTATAATCATCAAAGCTTTGCAGCTCCCATCCTCCTAAACTATCCCCACTCCTCCTTGCGATCATGAATACTGAGCGAACGATCGTTTTCTCCACAAAGCATCAAGCAACCATGAAAGATCAGATCACACCAGATATGGGTAAAGATCCGGTTTTCATGGATTTATTTGAGCAGGTAAAGCCTTATACAATGACCAGCGTAGAGGCACTCTTTGCGCTTTATACATCGGTGAACTATGTCCTCGATCGCGAGATACCCGGTGAGATTCTGGAGTGCGGAGTTTGGAGAGGAGGAAGCGCTTTACTTGCTGCCTTGATTATGAAAGCGCGAAACGTTAGCGATCGCCAGCTATATCTGTATGACACATTTGAGGGTATGCCAACCCCCACTGAATTTGATGTAGACAAATATGGACGTACCGGCTTTGAAATGATGGAGCAATATGGGGACGAAATTGGTTGGTGTTACGCTTCATTAGAAGATGTTCAAGCAGCTTTCTCCGTCCATAATTTTGATTTTGAGATTCATTTTGTGCAAGGAGATGTCATTGAGACATTGGAAAGAATTAAGCCTGAAGTCATCTCTGTTTTGCGTCTAGATACCGATTGGTATGAATCCACAGCCGTTGAGTTTCAGCTTCTCTACCCTCGACTCTCCACAGGAGGCGTTCTGATCGTTGATGACTATGGCTGCTGGGCTGGATCGCGCAAAGCCACGGATGACTATTTCCGTGAGGTGCCTGGGCCAATGCTGACAAGGATTGATAAGGAAGTGCGCCTTGGAATCAAGATTTAGACTGATGATTTCCCCGTAAACTGCGGGGGTCTAGTGAACTGTCGGCACTGTTCTCTTAAGGCGTGAGTGCTAGGATATTTGTGCAGCATAGAGTACAAGCTTATGAAGTGTATCCATTGC
>NZ_JAUBPO010000061.1:0-46642 GCF_036700785.1 Microcoleus sp. S28C3
ACCCGTCGGGGTCGCTTCCTCCCAATCCCGTGACTAACTGGCTGCTGTTGGGCCCGAGGCTGGAGTTGGCATTGTTGGCTAATGGCGGTTGGTTGTCAGTTGGAGTTGGCGTTGGTGTGGGAGTTGTTGGAGTCGGTGTTGGAGTTGGAGTTGTTGGAGTCGGCGTTGGAGTTGGAGTTGTTGGAGTCGGAGTTGGAGTTGTTGGAGTCGGTGTTGGAGTTGGAGTTGTTGGAGTCGGTGTTGGAGTTGGAGTTGTTGGAGTCGGCGTTGGAGTGGGAGTTGTTGGAGTCGGCGTTGGAGTGGGTGTTGGAGTGGGTGTTGGAGTTGGAGTTGTTGGAGTCGGTGTTGGAGTTGGAGTTGGAGTCGGCGTTGTAGTGGGTGTTGGAGTGGGTGTTGGAGTTGGAGTTGTTGGAGTCGGTGTTGGAGTTGGAGTTGGAGTCGGTGTTGGAGTTGGTGTCAGAGGTGTGGTGAATGTAGCTTCGTTGTTGCCCGGAGTCGGGTCAGGCGTAGGTGAGGTACTTCTGGCGGTGTTGCTGACGCTGCCGGATGGGGGTGCGATGAAGCTGACTGTGTTGGTGACACTGCCTGTGTTGGCTAAGCTGATAGCCGAAAAGGTGACTATACCTGTAGCGGGATCGTAGACACCTCCGTTGGAGGGGATGACTCCTGTTAAATTCGGAAGGATGGTGTCGGTAACGGTGACGTTTTCGGCTGTGCTTGGGCCGTTGTTGACTGTCGAAATTGTGTAAGTAACTCTTTCACCCGCTGCTGCTGTCGCAGTCCCGCTTTTGGTGGTAACAACGTCGGCACTAGGTGTCAGAGGTGTGGTAAATGTAGCTTCGTTGTTGCCCGGAGTCGGGTCAGGCGTAGGTGAGGTACTTCTGGCGGTGTTGCTGACGCTGCCGGATGGGGGTGCGACAAAGCTGACTGTGTTGGTGACACTGCCTGTGTTGGCTAAGCTGCCTGCAGCAAAAGTGACAATACCTGTAGCGGGATCGTAGACACCGCCGTTGGAGGCGATTACTCCTGTTAAGCCGGGAACGATGGTGTCGGTAACGGTGACGTTTTCGGCTGTGCTTGGGCCGTTGTTGACTGTCGAAATTGTGTAAGTAACTCTTTCACCCGCTGCTGCTGTCGCAGTCCCGCTTTTGGTGGTAACAACGTCGGCACTAGGTGTCAGAGGTGTGGTGAATGTAGCTTCGTTGTTGCCCGGAGTGGGGTCAGGCGTAGGTGAGGTACTTCTGGCGGTGTTGGTGACGCTGCCGGATGGGGGCGCGATGAAGCTGACTGTGTTGGTGACGGTGGCTGTGTTGGCTAAGTTGATAGCCGAGAAGGTGACTATACCTGTAGCGGCATCGTAGACACCTCCGTTGGAGGGAATTACTCCTGTTAAATTCGGAAGGATGGTGTCGGTAACGGTGACGTTTTCGGCTGTGCTTGGGCCGTTGTTGACTGTCGAAATTGTGTAAGTAACTCTTTCACCCGCTGCTGCTGTCGCAGTCCCGCTTTTGGTGGTAACAACGTCGGCACTAGCAGCAACAATTGTAGTTGAGACTTGAGAGATTGGTTGGGAACTATTGTTGTTAGCTAGATTTGGGTCGAAAGTGCTGGATGTGCTATAGGCACTGTTAGTTAAGGCAGCGCCGACTGTTGCCGGAACTATTGCGGTTATGGTGCGGGTTTCGCTAGCACCGTTAGCCAGAGTCGGAATCGCCGGCCAGATGACCGTCCTCGTTGTGGGGTTGAAAGTACCGCCGTTGTCAGTGCTGACGAAAGTTAAGCCCTCTGGGAGCGGATCTTGAATCAGGACGCTTTCGGCGCTGTTTGGCCCGTTATTTGTGGAAGTAATCGTATAGGTAATCGTGCTATTGGGTATGGCATAGAGCGGGCCTTTTTTAACAATGGAAACGTCGGCTACGAGTGTAGGGGGCTCTAGACTTTCGACGATGACATTATTAACTTCGTGAATGTTTGTATTTCCCCCTGTCGAAGCAGCAAACCCAAATTTAAAAGTACGTGGCACTGTTCCGTTTACGGTTGCCAAATTTGGTATGTCGATCAGTGTTTCGCCCGGATCAAAGATGCCATTGGTGTTTAAGTCGAAGGCAACTGTCAGACGGTTAGGAGATATTATTGAATTGGCCGGGAATAATGTAATTTGGACGCTTCTTTTAGCAGCAGTGCGAGTGGTTGTATCTTTATTATCTATGCCAATGGCAATGGAAGTGCTTGTTAAAAAATTATAAGATGTGCTTTGGCTGCCTCTAAGTCCTAATGAATCCGGCCGCGGCCCGGGGCCGCCCACACGCCCTCCCGCTCCTCCTTGAGGGAGAGAAAAATTGCCAAACTCGTCTAATCCGACACCTAAATAACCTCCTGAAATACCAAGTGAAGCGGGACTATTATTATTCTGAGCATAGCCGAGAGAGCCACCATATCCTCCCGCTTCTGTTGGCGTAGCTGTTCCGTCAATCAGGAAAAAACTAATGCCATCGGCACCAAGGAGGGAACCATCCCCTTGAGAAGGGACAGTACCTCTGTTATAGGCAAAGAAATCAAAGGTAACTTTCAGACCCTCAGTGGCAGAGATTGGGTTGTTGTAGATTACAAAAGCTGCTTGTGTAAATTCATTTGATGTTAATCTCAAAGTACCTGTTCCAGGTGGATCGCCAGTCCCTAAAGCGGGAATAACGCCGCTGCTGTTGGGTGTACTACCTGCGGTTAAGCCTGGGTTATCTGTAAGGGTGTTGCCAACTCCATATATCCAAGGCCCGATTACTGTTGAATTTTTAAATTCTTCAGCCGCTAAGGTAGCCAGGACTGATGTATAGCCTTCTAGGACTTTTTTTTCAAAGGCTATTTCGGTATTTATTTGTCCTGTAGCAATTTCTAATTCCCAGTCGCCACCTAATGCTGCACTCCCTGTTAAATTATTGGAAGCCGCAATATTTGTCCCGGTTAATTCGCTGAGTTTTTGTATGAATTTAAGGCCTGATTCGCCGGCTGCTATGTTACAGCCGTAAAGTAGAATGCTGCCGGATTCGCTAAGGGCTTTTCCCCACTGCTGCAATTGGTGGCTGTAGGTTTCTAGATTATCAATATTAAGTTCTGTTGAGCCGATTTCTACTGCTGCTTCTCGGCCGTGAGAAACTATGTGCAGGCTATTGATGCTGCTGCGCTGACCCAAAATTTCGGTGATTTGCTCGATCGCCCCCCTGGTTGGATTGAGTACAAATACTTCGGTTCCAGCTTTAATACCACCGATCAATTGTTCGTAGTTTTCTACTCGGGAGTCAACAATCACTAGAGATTTTTTCGCTTCACGCCATGCTGTAGAGCTTGCTTTTTTAAAAAAGTTGTTTTTAGTGGCAATATTCGTAAATTTAGGTATTTTTACGGCAGAAAAATTCGGCAGATGGGAGATCATTTCCATTATTCCCTGATTTAGTTATTTGTTTTAGCCTACCCACCTTGATAATATTCCATAAACACAAAAATATAAATTTTCGATGAATTATTTTTATACAGATAATTTAATACTTACGTGTTTTTTTGAGATTTTAGCAAAGAATTGGACGAGGACTGCTGCGGGCGATCACGGGTCGCTAGGAGGACAAATCACCCCAACTCCTAGGCAAGCGTTTTCTGGCTTTGACTGCGCCAGTCAGTTCTTTTTATTGGAGAAGAGGCTATGCAAGAACATGGAGATTTCGATCGCCAATTACTTACGCATTGCTGAAAAAAGGCAGTAATTCCGGTAACGCGAGGCTTCTCAGTACCGTTGTAAGTAGGATTTTTTGTTGAATCTTCACCGTAAGTCAACTTAAAAAGGTGGTTTCGGAGAATTGGAAAATTTTTAATTTTCGATGCGATTTACTACTGTTGGTCATTGACATCGCCACCAAATTTACTTATCTTGAAGCCATATCAAAAAAAGATTAAAAATGCCACTAAAACATACAAAAATTAACATCGCGTCAGGCAAGTTAACACGAGCTAGGAGTTGCCAAGTTGCACTAATCTATGATTTTAATTTTCGGGTGTCCGCAGCCAAAAGTAGTGAAGCGATCGCAGGATGTGAAAATTGAACGCGAGATTAGGTCAAAAAATTATTTCAAATACTAGGGTGAGGTGGTTTGTGCTGCGTGCGTACCCTACGGGAGAGGCAGAAAAATAGAGGGTGGCGCGATCGCACTTTCTCCGACTGCGCCACCCCCAATTCCGCACTTTTTAAACGT
This sequence comes from Microcoleus sp. S28C3, assembly GCF_036700785.1. Lineage (NCBI taxonomy): Bacteria > Bacillati > Cyanobacteriota > Cyanophyceae > Oscillatoriales > Microcoleaceae > Microcoleus > Microcoleus sp. S28C3. The sequence goes on from NZ_JAUBPO010000061.1 coordinate 4,239, forward strand.
TAGTTAATATCGAGTTCCCGCACTAAAAAAGCCCATTCATCTGCCAATTCTTCAATGATTTTCGCAGTGGGTTTGCCGGCACCGTGTCCCGCTTTCGTTTCAATGCGAATTAACACCGGTTTTTCTCCCGCATGGGTTTCTTGCAAAGCAGAAGCAAACTTGAAACTGTGGGCCGGAACTACTCGATCGTCGTGATCGGCAGTTGTAATCATTGTCGCCGGATAAGCCGTTCCCGGTTTGAGGTTGTGCAGGGGAGAATACCCGCGAATTGTGGAAAATTCTTCGGGATTTTCCGGCGAACCGTATTCAGAAGTCCAAGCCCAACCAATGGTAAATTTGTGGAAGCGCAACATATCCATGACGCCGACTGCCGGCAGTGCTGCACCGAACAATTCCGGCCGCTGAGTCATGCAAGCTCCCACTAATAAACCGCCGTTGCTGCCGCCTGCGATCGCCAATTTAGCCGGTTTGGTGTACTTGTTTTCGATCAACCATTCAGCGGCACTGATAAAGTCGTCAAACACGTTTTGCTTGTTCAACTTTGTGCCTGCTTGGTGCCATGATTCACCGTACTCGCCGCCTCCCCGCAAACAGGCGATCGCATAAACTCCGCCCATCTCCAACCACACGACATTGCTAACAGAAAAACTCGGAGTCAGCGAGATGCCAAAACCGCCGTAGCCGTAAAGGTAGGTGGGGTTGTTGCCATCCAACTGCAAGCCTTTCTTGTGCGTGATAAACATCGGTACTTGCGTACCGTCTTTGCTCGGGTAAAATACTTGTTTTGTTGCGTAATCCTCGGGATTAAAATCGACTTTTGGTTGCCGATAAATCGTACTTTCATCTGTCACCATATTGTAGTGGTAGATGATGTTGGGCGCGGTGAAACTGGTGTAAGCATAAAAAGTTTCGGTATCGTGCCGCTTGCCGCCAAATCCTCCCGCCGAACCTATTCCGGGCAATGCCACTTCTCGCACGAAAGAGCCGTCTAAGTTGAAGATTTTAATCTGGGTGTAAGCGTCTTTCAAGTAGGAAGCGACAAATTGATTGTTCAGGAGATTAATGCCTTCGAGAGTTTCTGCTGCTTCGGGGATAATTTCTGTGAATCCCCCCTGAATCCCTCCTTTGCAGGGGGATTCAGGGGCGGTTTCATCACCAGCGAGGGATGAAGGAGGTGGGTTGTTGGTGTCGATCGCAATTATGCGGCCCAGCGGTGCATTCAAGTCTGTTTGAAACCAGAAAAGAGAACCGTCATTGTCGATGAAACTGTACTCAGCCTCGAATTCGCTAATGAGTTCTACAACTGTTGATTCCGGTGCCGTTAAATCCTTGTAGAAAATCAAGTTTTTCGTTTCCGTTCCCTGCCAAACAGATATAATTAAGTAACGGCCATCTTCGGTGACGCCGCCGCTAAATCCCCACTCTTTCTGGTCTAATCGCTCGTAGATTAATACGTCTTCACATTGCGGCGTGCCGATTTGGTGGTAAAACAGTTTTTGGTAATAGTTAACGTCTTCTAGTTTGGTTTTTTCGTTGGGTTCGTCGTAGCGGCTGTAAAAAAAGCCTTTACCGTCGTGAGTCCAGGATGCTCCTGAAAATTTAATCCACTTTAAATGATCTGATAAATCTTCGCCGGTTGCCACATCGCGGACTTTCCATTCCTGCCAGTCGGAGCCGGAAGTTGACAAACCGTAGGCCATAAGTTTGCCGTCTTCGCTGATAGCTACCCCACCCAAAGCAACGGTTCCGTCTTCTGAGAGAGTGTTGGGGTCAATTAATACTTTGGGTTCGCCGTCGAGGGATGTCAAAGTGTAGAGTACGGATTGATTTTGCAGGCCATTATTCTTGTAGTAGAAATAACGATCGCCTTCTTTGAAAGGTATGCCGTATTTCTCGTAATCCCAAAGTTGAGTCAGGCGCTGTTTGATTTTTTCCCGCGCCGGAATTTCGTTGAGGTAGGCAAAAGTAACTGCATTTTGGGCTTCCACCCAAGCTTGAGTTTCCTCAGAATCGGGATTTTCCAGCCACCTGTAGGGGTCAGGTACTTTGACGCCGTGGTAGTCGTCTGTTTGGTCGATTTTGCGGGTTGTGGGGTAGGTGAAAGGTCGATCGAATTTAGCCATGATTTTTCACTATCGGTAACTTAGTTTAGTGTAGCCTTATTATCTGTTGTTAGTCCGCTGTTAGTTCGTGCAGGCGGACTTCGTTTGCGTAGGATCGGTTTCAGCCGCCGAATAATATTGAAGAACTAATCCAACTCTCTCCTTCCTTCCAAAGCACGAGCCAATGTAACTTCATCGGCATATTCCAAATCTCCCCCCATCGGCAAACCAAAAGCTATCCGCGTCACTAGGGTAAAAGGTTTTAATAAGTGACCGATATAAAGAGTAGTAGTTTCGCCTTCCACGCTGGGACTAATAGCAATAATTACTTCCTTAACCTTTTGCTGGCTGACGCGCCGGACTAACGGTTGAATGTTCAATTGTTCCGGGCCAATTCCATCCATCGGCGAGATAACGCCGCCAACAACATGATATTTGCCCATATATTCTCGCGTTTTTTCTAAAGCGATTACGTCGCGGGATTCTGACACTACACAAATGGTATGACTGTCGCGGTTGGTATTGCGGCAAATTTCGCAAACAGGGTCAGCAGATAAGTGAAAGCATACTTGACAGAAACCTACTTGCTGTTTGGCATCAATCAAAGATTTAGCTAGGGCTTGCACTTCTTCTTCCGGTCGCTTCAAAATATGTAAAGCTAAACGCTGGGCTGTTTTTGGACCGACTCCGGGCAAGCGCTGCAATTGTTCGATTAAACGAGCTAAAGGTCGAGTGTACATTAAAAATTGGCGGTAATTGGTAATATCATTTCTGGTTGATTCGCGATCGTATAATTTGCGCGATGTAGGGGCGGGTTTTACCAACCATCTATGTTTAAAACTAAGTATATCATAAACCAGCCCCGCCCATACACTGATGACTATTGACTAATTTACCCTCCACTAATTTTAGCTTTATAGCCTAACTTGGTGATAATTTCTAGCAGTTTTTGCTTGTGTTCGCCTTGAATTTCGATTTCATTTTCCTTGACAGTGCCGCCAGTACCGCATTGGGCTTTTAGCTGTTTGGCTAGAGTTGCTAATGTTTCGGGTTTTCCCTGAAAGCCGCTGATAACTGTAACAGTTTTGCCGCCGCGTCCTTTTCGGGATGCTTCAATTTTGAGGTTTTGTTGATTTGGGGGGACTTCTTGTATTCCTCGTTCGAGGGCGGCGGAGTTGTCAACATTGCCAAATTCGGAATAAACAATTCGTTTTCCTGATTGGTTATTGGAATTGGAGTTTTTTGGCTTTGATGTACTCATAGTAGTTTGGTGTTTGGAGTTAGGCTAAGTAGCCGATGAGTCCGGCAGTCCGGCAGGGGTTGAAACCCCCGCCTCATAGCGAAAGTCCTCGGTCGAGGACTGTAGGATGTGTTTGAGAATGGTTGATTTAGATGAGTTTTCAGGGAAGATAATCTATGAGATTTACAGTTGGTTTTGCAGAGATTGTACTTGATATTAGCAGTCAGTTTTAACTGACTTTAGCTATGAGACAGGTAATTCATTCCCTGGCGGGCTTAAGGACGATCGCACATTTCCCGGTTTTGATTGAATTATATCGTTTACGGTTGTTTTTGGAGGATTTAACCGCAGAGGGCGCTGAGGGCGCTGAGGAAGAGATGAGAAGGATGGATAATTGCGATCTTAAGGGATTTGATTTGAGCGGGAAATTTAATTTTATCTACAATAGTGGACGCAGTGCGACCAAAGAAATCGGGTTTTTTACCTTATCTGCGCGCTGCAACGAAATATTCTCGTAAAAACCCGGTTTCTGACCACCCTTGCGTAAATCCTAATCTCGTAAGTGCGATCGGATGCAAGCGTAAAAAACCCGACTTCTTCAAGGAGTCGGGTTTCTAAGTTTTTCATGTTTCCATTCAATTAATTTCCCCAGCAAGTGGGGAGATAACGAAAGAAATTCCTAAAGAAGCTAAAAATAGAGCAATGTTTTCATTCAATTAGTTTCCCCAACGAGTGAGGAGAGCTTGATTATACACCCCATACAGCGCAACGTGTCCACAGGCAATTTGCGATCGCTCCCAAAAATGTCTGTACAAATAGCCTCTCACCCACAAAAAAAATCGCTGAAACCCTTACAGCACAATATATTGAAGGCTCAAACCAACTTCAGCCATCCCAGCGATTTCTTGCAGCCCTCGCGATCGCACCCGATCGCCCACAGCCCCATCGACTCGATATAATGAAATCTGTCCCATTATCCCCACAAAGTTCGTGACAGTCACCCCCCTGCATCTCACTCCCGAAACCAGCACTCAACGCCCCGACTCCCTCGGCAGATTCGGCAAATTCGGCGGCAAATACGTCCCCGAAACCCTGATGCCGGCTTTATTTGAACTAGAAGCTGCTTTCCACAAATACAGCAGCGAACCGGAATTTCAACAGCAACTCCAACAATTGCTCAAAGATTATGTCGGCCGCCCCAGCCCTTTGTATTTTGCCGAACGCCTCACCGAGCACTACGCTAAAGCAGACGGAACTGGCCCGCAAATTTACCTCAAACGCGAAGATTTAAACCACACCGGAGCTCACAAAATCAACAACGCTTTAGCTCAAGCATTGCTGGCAAAACGCATGGGCAAAAAGCGGGTAATTGCTGAAACTGGTGCCGGCCAACACGGCGTTGCTACCGCCACAGTTTGCGCTCGTTTCGGTATAGAATGCGTTGTCTACATGGGCGTTCACGACATGGAAAGACAGGCTTTAAATGTGTTTAGAATGCGCTTGATGGGAGCCGAAGTGCGGCCGGTGGCGGCGGGTACGGGAACGCTGAAAGATGCGACTTCCGAAGCGATTCGCGATTGGGTGACAAATGTGGAGACAACTCATTACATTCTCGGTTCGGTAGCGGGCCCGCATCCTTACCCGATGATGGTGCGCGATTTCCATGCGATAATCGGTCAAGAAACCCGCGCTCAGTGTCAGGAAAAGTGGGCTGGTTTGCCGGATATTTTATTAGCTTGCGTCGGCGGCGGTTCTAATGCAATGGGTCTTTTTCACGAGTTTGTCGGGGAAGAAACTGTCAGATTGATCGGTATTGAAGCGGCGGGCGAAGGTGTGGAAACTGATAAACACGCTGCTACTTTAACTAAGGGAAGTGTGGGAGTTCTGCACGGGGCGATGAGTTATTTGCTGCAAGATAATGAAGGTCAAGTGATTGAGCCACATTCGATTAGTGCGGGTTTGGATTATCCGGGTGTGGGGCCGGAACATAGTTATTTGAAGGATGCGGGCCGAGCTGAATATTATAGCGTAACTGATGCAGAAGCGCTGGAAGCATTTCAGCGGCTTTCGCAGTTGGAGGGGATTATTCCGGCTTTGGAAACTGCTCACGCGATCGCCTATTTAGAGACTCTCTGCCCGCAGCTAACAGGCAATCCGCGGATTGTGCTTAACTGTTCGGGACGCGGCGACAAAGACGTGAACACTGTGGCGAAAGTTCTAAATATCTAGTTTGGCGGAATGTGGGGCGATCGCTCTGTAGGAATCGGTAACAATTAACTTTATTTCTCGTTTGATTTCATGTCCAAAGGTTTGATGTTGATGTGCTTGGGATTGTTGACAATCCTGCCTAAGTGTGACACGTTTATTCCGGTGCGATCGCTGCCACAAACTCCCATGAATACTAATGTTGCTTCGAGTGCTATTACTGACTTAGAAAAAGCGGTTAACCAACAGATAAATCAATACCGAGCATCTAAAAAGTTGCCGCCGCTGAGTATCGATCCGCGAATCACTCAGATAGCAAGAATTCACAGCCAAAATATGGCTAACGGTAAAGTACGTTTCAGCCACGATGGATTTGAAGGCCGGGCGAAGGCAATTACTATTCCTTATCAAAGCGTAGCTGAAAACGTTGCTTACAATTTCGGCTTCAGCGACCCGGTACGCAATGCTGTTGAGGGTTGGATTAAAAGTGAGGGCCACCGCAAGAATATGGAAGGTCAGTTTAATGTGACCGGTATTGGGGTTGCAAAAAATGCCAAAGGCGAGTATTATTTTACTCAGCTTTTTGTTCGCAGCCGATAAGCTGAAGGAAGAAGGAAAAACGAAGAAGGAAGAGGGAAGAAGGAAGAAGGAAGAAGGAAGAAGGCAGTCAACAGTCAACAGTCAACAGTCAACAGTTACCAATAATGGAATTTCCAGATTTTCAAGTGTGCGATCGTGATATTCCCGATTCTCTCTTATCTTATTATTTGACTGCTCCGGCGATCGCCGTTGATACGGAAACAATGGGTTTGCTACCGTGGCGCGATCGCTTGTGTTTGGTTCAGTTGTGCGATCCGCAAGGTAAAGTAGTGGCGGTGCGGATTGCCAAAGGCCAGACTGCGGCGCCGAATTTAAAAAAGCTAATGGAAGCTGAAAATATTGAGAAGGTATTTCACTTTGCGCGCTTCGATTTGGCAACAATGCGTTACAATTTAAGTATTGACATTGCACCTGTTTTCTGCACAAAAATAGCAAGCAAACTTGCGAGAACTTACACCCACAAACACGGACTTAAAGACTTAATCCAAGAATTGGAAAAAGTAGAACTAAACAAAACTTCTCAAAGTTCTGACTGGGGAAATTCCGAGCATCTTTCAGACGACCAACTCAGCTACGCTGCTAACGATGTCCGCTATTTGCTGAGCGCTAAACAAAAGTTGACTGCTATGTTGCAGCGAGAAGAACGCTGGGAAATTGCACAGCAATGTTTTCAGTGTTTGCCTGTTTTTGTGAGTTTGGATTTATTGCAGTACAACAATGTTTTCGAGCACGGCTAATACCATTTTAGATTTTAGATTTTAGATTTTAGATTGGGAATGACTGATGACTACCAGGGTTTAGAGCACGGGAATACAGTTGCATTTTTTTGGGAACTGGTATAATATTCTGTCACCTCGCAGAACTGCTATCAAATTGGTTTGTAGTGAAGACTTGAGTTATCATGAAACTCGCTCGGACTTTAGTCCTCACTACAAACGTAATTATTATTATTTGACCGAAAGCATCCAGGATACAAGCCCCCGGATTCATCCGTGGAGAAATAAAAAACCTGTTTCCGATGAAACTTGCCCCCCGAATTTATCCGTGGGGTCAATGCTTCAATCTAAAATCTAAAATCTAAAATCTAAAATCGATTGACCGGACTTGATGTGAGTTAAAGAAAATTCAAAACAGCGATCTATGGTTGATTAGGGCTGCTCGGGATTGTGTTCGTGCAGCAAAGCTTCAATTTGGTCGTCAACATTTCTAACCACCTGTTCCAAAGCGGGCAACCCCTCTAAAGGCACAGGAGAAAGGCGAGTTCGATCGCGAATTTGATTCACTTTCCGCTGCAATTCTTCTGCCAGCCGCAGTGCGTCCCGACTCAAAGTAGACAACTGCTGCTGCTGGTAAAACCTCAAAGCGGCCCCCCGCAAAACTTGCAGGGTTGCTTCTTCCTTGCCACCCACCGTCATTACCCGCAAGCGCAACAGCAAATGAGTGTTTTGATATATGCGCTCAACTTCGACTTGTTTGGGCTGTTCCACCGGGCAAACAGGCATATCTGTCAGCCGCTTCAACTCGTCGATGACCTCTTGGAACAGGACGATATCGATACCTTCGAGCATCGATTTCAAAACGCCGTCTTGACTCCAAAGAATGCGACCTTGGGACTGATGCCGCTCAAAAAACAGGCGGCCGATACCCTCTCGCAGCACTCTACCGAGCAATTCTTGCAGCAGTTGGGGCGCGGGCAAAGTTGCCAAAACTTCCACTTGGCTTGACAAGTGCAAGGCCTCGACATTCAAAACCGATAGCTGTGTCGGTGTCGGGCGAACCTCAGCGCCAGCAGGTTTAAAGCGTTCAGGAGCGGGCATCGAGGGTTCTGGCACAGACAGCAGCGTTTCTGCTTTGGGGCCTGAAGTTGCTGGTGCGGGATTTTTGGGTGTTGGGGCTGCGGCGGTTTCTGTCTGGCTGGGTTCTCTGAGCTGGCTCCCGTGGAGCAAGTAAGCTGAGAGCATCGAGCGCTGAGTTTCCGAGGCAATTGGCTCTGTTGTGACTGAGCAATTCATGTAAGCTAAAATCCGCTGCACGTAGTCCAAGGCGGAATCATCTTGGGCATCGACTACGCCCAATTTAAACAGATTACCTTCTAGAGATAAAGGCAAAACTTGATAGTAAAGGCAAGCTTCAAAGGGGACAACTGTGTCGATTAGGTGAAAGATTCGATCGGAGTCCATTGTAGCTGCCGAGTCTGTTGAAGATGTATGTACCATTAGCTGCTATGTAGTTGGAAGCGCGATCGAGCGCGACGCACCAACCTGATGCGATAAATTTAAACGCTGCAACTTCCCTGACGGAGGAATTGGTCTAACAACCGGAAGCTTTTATGAAATAAAAATCCTTAGTCCCCGAATTTTCTCCCTTCTCTATTGCAGCCTCAAATTCTACCAAAAGATGGAGAACTTGATGATAACAGGCGCAGTCTAGACCAACTATCATCGATCGCGGGAGATTGCTTCCCGTGGCTGGCAACGACAGAATTATGTCTTTAACGCGCAAGTATTATAGATGCACCCGAACCGAGATTTACGGGCAACCGCTGAATTTAGGATTGGTTAAAACACCCTAAAAAGTCGATCGTGCTGCTAGTATCTTAGCCCAGAGAGTTGACTGCGATCGTCTCCGATCGCGATCGTCGCGCCAGCGCTACGATATCCCGATCGATCTAACCTGATTTGATACAAGGGGCATCGTGCGGTTTTCCACGGGGAAACTCGCAGCACTTTGTGGCTGTCCGGGAATTGATTTGTAGCGCGGATTCTGAAAAATGCTACCGCCAATTAACCGCGAGCAATTGCCTGCCACCCATGATCGATCTACTCGTTGCGGAGCGATTGAGCTGCTAAATAGAGTTTGCTCCACTCGCCGATGACTTGATTGGTTTTCAGCTTTAATTCAGATGCGATCGTCTCTACACTTTTGCCTGCTTTCAGCGATTCTACCAACTGCCGCTGCACCGGCGTGAGGTTTTGTAAATATTGCTGCCACTGAGCGGGAGTCAAGCCCAAACTGTGTTCTTGGAGCGAAGTTTCCAGCCAGTTGGCGACTAATTCCGGTGCTTGTTTGACCGCAAAAACCCGAATCGCGTGGTAACTGACTTTTTCTCGCAAGCGGTAAATTTGCTTGATAGGAACCTTCAACTCCTCGGCAATTGCCTCTTGGGAACGACCTTGCAGGTAAAGCCGCAGCCACCGGGAAGCTAGCGGATCGACTTCAGCCGCCAAGTAATTTTCAAATTCTTGTTGGACAATCTGCCGCTGAGTTTGCTGCTCTTCCCAAGCTTGATTTTCTCGATACTCGGACATTGCCTGTTCGTCTAGCAGGCTGAGCGGTTCGTCTGTATCGTCGGGTAGAACCTGTTCCGACACCAGCCGCACCCAGTCTCCCGCAGGCACTTGCGTCAACCCGCCCCGCTGGGAACGCCGCAGGTAGTTGACAAAACGGTACACCAGCAGCGGCTGGTTGCGGATCGGCCGCAAGCAGTATTCTTCTGTGCTCGCCAGCAGCAAAGCATTTCGCAGGCGTCTGTCTGAGGTGCATTCGGCAATCCAGGCGACTTGCTGCTGCAGGTAGCGATCGGAATTGAGCATTTCCTGAATCACTTCTTGCAGTACCTCCACCGCACTCCGCTGTCTGTCGCGACTCAGGGAAACCCATGCTTGGATTTTTTGCCGGAGCACCACTAAACCGCCGAGCCGCCCGATCAAGTTGCGGTAAGCTTTTTCTGGCGGTACTCCCAGATACCGAGAAAGCAAAATTCGATATAAAAAGTCGATCGCGCCGGAGGCGACGGTTAGCTGAGCCGGAGCAAGAGTGTCAAATCTTTCTGGCCTGTCTCCCAACAGCCAGCGGACAACGCTCTCGCGAGTGCTAGAACTCTCATCCGGGCAATCTTGTTCAAGTCGCGACTTCCAATCTTGTGCCAGTCTTTCCGCCAAGGTCATGAGCTGTTGAGCTATTTGTCTTTCACCCCCGATTTTACGTGGTATGCTGATCATTTGATTCTTTTTTGGATCTAATAGGACTTGCGCATCGCTAAAATAATTCTGTATTTGGGTTATCCCGAGCGCAATTGCAGGCTTTTTTTAACTGGCGATCGGTAACTTTTGTAATGATTGAACGGGCAGATTAATTGCCTATTGACACAAACACCTAAAACTGTTATATGGCTAACTTTTTATTAGAACTCGGTACGGAAGAATTGCCCGCATCTTTTGTCAAAAGCAGCGCCGAGCAGTGGCAGCGGCTTGTACCTGCAAGTCTGGCAGAAGAATCCTTGACAAATGACTCAATTAATGTATACGCTACTCCGAGGCGTTTGGCCGTTCTGGTGAAAGGATTACCAGTTCAGCAATTAGATAGAGAAGAAGAGGTAAAAGGGCCGCCGGCGAGTTCCGCTTTTAAAGATGGCAAACCGACGAAAGCAGCCGAAGGTTTTGCGAAAAAGCAGGGCGTAGAAATTGATGCTTTGGAAGTTCGCGCTACCGATAAAGGCGATTTTGTTTTTGTGCTCAAAAAGATTCCGGGCCGGATGAGTGCGGATATTTTAGCAGAACTTGTGCCGCAGTGGATTAATAAGTTAGAAGGCAAAAGATTTATGCGGTGGGCCGACGGAGATTTGAAGTTTCCGCGCCCGATTCGATCGATGGTGGCACTTTTGGATGATACTGTACTGCCAATTACATTGGTGAGCGGTTCGGATACGGTCAATAGCGATCGAATTTCCCAAGGACACCGGGTGTTATACACCCCCCCTACACCCCCCCTTGGTAAGGGGGAGACATCGCTTCCTACACCCCCCCTTGGCAAGGGGGGGACGGGGGGGGTCTCGATTCCGCAAGCCGAGGATTATGTCGAGTGTCTGCGGGCTGCTTGCGTGGAGGTCGATCGAACCCAGCGCAAAACTCAAATCAAAGCACAAGTAGAAGCCGCAGCAACAAAACAAGGCGGTTACGCCGACATTACCGAAGATTTGTTAGAAGAAGTCACCGACTTAGTAGAATGGCCGAATGCAGTTGTCGGCAAATTTGACGAGGAATTTTTGATATTGCCGCCGGAAGTAATCACCACAATTATTGTTACAAACCAGCGGTATTTTCCCATCCTCAAAAGCCCCGATTTTCCCGAACTTCTGCCCTATTTTATTACAATTTCCAACGGCGACCCGGCTAAAGCGGCGATTATTGCCGCCGGTAACGAGCGAGTAGTGCGGGCGAGATTGGCAGACGGTCAGTTTTTCTACAAAGCAGACTTGGTAAAGCCTCTAGAGGATTATTTGCCCAAGTTGGAAAAAGTTACTTTCCAGGAAGATTTGGGGACAGTGCGCGCAAAAGTCGATCGGCTGTGCAAGATTGCCAGCCTAATCACAAATCAACTGCAAATAACAGCCGAAGAACAAGCTTACATAGCAAGAGCAGCATTGCTTTGCAAAGCCGACCTCGTAACCCAAATGGTTTACGAACTTCCCGAAATGCAAGGAATCATGGGGCAGAAATACGCCTTAGCAAGCGGCGAACCGGAAGCAGTAGCCACAGCGATTTTTGAACATTATTTGCCCAAAGGCGCTGGCGATAATTTACCGCAAACTCTGACAGGTCAAGTTGTCGCAATAGCCGACAAATTAGATACATTAGTCAGCATCTTCGGCTTGGGAATGTTGCCGACTGGTTCATCCGATCCCTTTGCTTTGCGCCGCGCAGCCAATGCAATAACTAACATTATTTGGGCGGCTGAGTTGCCAGTCAACTTGTACAAGTTGCTCGCAGAAGTTGTTGCCGAATTTACCGCAACGCGCCCAGAAACACCGCCGGAGTTGCTCGATCAGTTATACGAGTTTTTCTTGCAAAGAATTCGGACTTTGTTGCAAGAAGAAAAGAATGTAGATTACGATTTGGTAAATGCAGTTTTGGGAGAAAACGACCCAGAATATACTGAACGAGCATTGAGAGATTTGTTGGACGCACTGGAAAGAGCGCTTTTTCTGCAACAAATCCGCAATAATCAGACTTTGGATCTGATTTACGAAACCGTCAACCGTTCAACTCGTTTGGCGGCTCAAGGTGATTTGGATAAAGTAGAATTGGAACCGAAAACGGCGGTGAAACCGGAGTTATTTCAAAAGTCGTCTGAACAAGCTTTCTATGATGCAGTCGTGCAGTTAGTGCCGCAAACGCTGCTATCCAAACAAACTCGCGATTACCAGCAATTAGTAGATAGCTTGACTGAGATTGCTCCGACTGTCAGCAACTTTTTCGACGGGCCAGAAAGCGTTTTGGTGATGGACTCCGACCCCGAAATTAAGCAAAATCGGTTGAATTTACTGGGTTTGCTGCGGAATCACGCGCGGGTGTTAGCTGACTTTGGGGCGATCGTGAAAAGTTAAAATTGACAACACCTGAATATTCTGGGCCCGCAGATTCCACCTTTGCCCGCAGTTTGCCGTTCGTTTCAACCCCCGTCTGAAAGCGAAAGTCCTCGCTATGAGGACTCAAAGCCATACATACCAAACTTTTCAATCAGTTTTAACTGACTTTAGCTGTTAGACAGGGGTTTTCAACCCCTGGCGGGTATAGGGCAAACTTGAGAAACGTACTTGTTAAAAATGTCGCTCGAAATAACCTTAAAGGTTACCAATAAAAAAAGTAAATCTATTAGGATTATTGCCGAACCGCGCGCCTCTCAGCAGAGTTCGATCGCTCTCTTAAAAAATAAGCAAAATGGCCAATAGCCAAAAACCAATGGAAGGTTAAGATATAAACTTATAAAACCAGGGAAGTTCGCTCCATCACACACACAACTTATGCCGATCGCTCATATCATTGGACTAGGAAAATCAGGAATTGCCGCTGCCAGACTGCTAAAACGCGAAGGATGGGAAGTAACGCTGAGCGATCGCTCATCTTCCCCAAGCTTGCTCGAACAGCAACAGGAATTCGCTAACGAAGGAATTCATGTTGAGCTAGGTCAATCTTTTGAACCAGTCGAATCTATAGAATTAATAGTAGTAAGTCCGGGCGTTCCCTGGGACAGTCCAGCATTAGCGCGCGCCAGAGAGTTAGGGATTGAAACAATCGGAGAAATGGCTCTCGCGTGGCGTTACCTCAAATCTCCTTGGGTGGGAATTACTGGCACTAACGGCAAAACTACTACTACTGCTTTAATTGCTGCTATTTTTGAAGAAGCCGGGCTTTACGCTCCCGCTTGCGGCAATATTGGCTATGCTGCGTGTGAATTAGCTTTAGCCGAAAAACAGCCGGATTGGGTAATCGCAGAAATTAGCAGCTATCAGATAGAATCCTCGCCGTTTGTAGCGCCGCGAATCGGAGTTTTGACGACTTTGACGCCGGATCACCTCAGCCGCCATAAAACTTTAGAAAATTACTACAACATTAAAGCGCATTTGCTGAAAAAGTCTGAATTGCAAATAATCAACGGCGACGATCCTTATTTGCGCCAGCAAGGACTTGACATTTGGCCAGATGCGTGTTGGACGAGTGTGAAAGGTGAAAAAGAACTGTTGGGCGATCGCACTTTTGGAGCCTACATCGAAAACGGTTGGGTAATAGCTCAAAGCGAGAAAATTCTGCCTGCTGAGTCTTTGCGGATGGTGGGAGAACACAATTTGCAGAATTTGTTAATGGCGGTGGCTGCGGCTAATTTGGCGGGGATAGATAAAAGTGCGATCGCCCGGGCGATCGCTAAATTCCCCGGAGTTTCGCACCGCCTCGAACACATCTGCACTTGGGAAGGCATAGATTTCATCAACGACAGCAAAGCTACTAATTATGACGCGGCCCAAGTCGGGTTGGCTTCTGTTAGTGCACCGGCGATTTTAATTGCCGGCGGCGACCCCAAAGAAGGGGACGATCGCGCATGGATTGATACAATCAAGGCGAAAGCTGCTGCGGTGCTGTTAATTGGAGATGCAGCGAGTCTTTTTGGCGATCGGCTCAAACAAGCAAATTACAACGCTTGGGAAATAGTCGAAACAATGGAACGAGCAATCCCGAGAGCCGCAGAATTAGGCAGACAAAATCATGCTAAAGTAGTGCTGCTTTCGCCAGCTTGTGCTAGCTTCGATCAATACCAAAACTTCGAGCAGCGGGGCGATCATTTCCGTCAATTGTGTCTCGAATCGCTTGCTAAAGAGTAGAGCTAGATATAGAGCGCACGCGATATCTGTAGGGACACGGCATTGCCGTGTCCTGCCCCGGGATCTGCTACTTTATAGATTTGTAGTAAGGATTCAGGTCAAAAAAACTTCGGTGGCGGCATCTGGTAAAATAAACCAATGAAAAAGCCCACAGCAACCAGAAAGCAGAAAAAAACCGAAATAGAGCAGTTGAGCCAAGCTGAACTGGTGGAAATGGTACTGGGGCTGCAAAAAATCATTGAAGAATTGCAAGAAAAACTAGCGATTGCTACGGGCAAAAATCAAACCACCAGTCAGACTTCATCCAAACCCCCATCAACGGATCTACTCCAAAAACCAGAGAAACCAACAGTCAAACCAGAAGCAGACCAAAAACAAAAACCAGGTGGACAACCAGGTCATCAGGGGAAAACCCGAAAAGGGTTTGGACGAGTAGACAGAACCGAAATTAGCTCACCCGACATCTGTCTCAATTGTGGCAGTAAAGAATTAAGTGAAGTAATTAACATCCACAGACAGCAAGTAGCAAGTCTAGTGGCAAAACCAATCGAAGTCGTCGAATATCAGACACAATCGTGTAAATGTCTCGAATGTGGTGCAGTAGTTAGAGGAGAACCACCCCAGGGAGTAGTTCCAGGGCAAGACTTGAGCGTTAATCTCCAAGCACTATTAGTCTGGCTGGGTAATTACGGGCATCTTTCCTATGCCAAGCTGACTGAGTTGTTGTGGGAACTAGGGGCGATTGAAGTGGGAGCGGGAACACTCCAAAAAACCAATCAACGAGTAGCAGCAGCGGTAAAGCCAGCGATAAATGTACTGTGGGAATGGGCCCGGGAGCAATCAAACGTTCATGTAGATGAAACGCCTTGGTGTGTGATGGGGGTTAAAGAATGGCTATGGACGGCGAGTGGAGAAGGATTCTGTTTATTCCATGCTGCAGATACCAGGGGACGTGTGGAATTAGAAACCATGCTGGGCACAGAATTTGCGGGAGTCTTAAGCTCAGATGATTTCAGCGTTTATAATGGCGGGAACATCGCAGCCCAACAGAAGTGTCTGGCTCATTTACGGCGGCATTTCAAGAAAGTGCTGGAACTTCCTGGCAACAACAATGCAGCAGTCGCTCAAATATTTCTTTCATTAATTGATGAAGCTTTTCGAGCCCATGAGTCCTGGCGCAAGACGAGGGATCTACTCACCTACCACTCGTGGGCAAATGATTTCAAAATACGATTGAATCAAGCTTTGGCGACTTGGTTAAGCCTTGTGGGTTATGCCGCAGGTCTGTTACTAAAATCCTTACGGGATAAGGCAAAACAATGGTGGTATTTTCTCAATGACCCCTCGGTTCCTCCGGATAATAATTTAGCAGAACGTTCTCTACGGCTAGCTGTAACTAAACGGAAAGTTTCTGGCGGCTCTCGTTCGATGAAACGATTTGAGGAAACGGCTAATCTGCTGAGTGTGATTCAAACCTGTCGTTTTCAAACTCGTTCAGTAATGGCTTTTTTCCGTGATGCTATTTCTGCCCATTCTTGTGACTTGGCTATGCCTGAGCTCATTCCCTTCTTTCAGACCTGAATCCTTACGATTTGTAAGTCTTCAAACTGTCTTCCAAATATCCTTAATTCTAGCCTGCTGTTCCCATTCTAGCTCACCAAAAACTAGCATCATTTCCTCATGAGTATAATCAATAATAATCGCCGCCAATTGAGCCACAGTTTCCGCTTCCAGCATTGCTAGTTTTAATTTGGTCATTGCTTCTTTATCCATTAACACGAAACTTTTAATTTTTACCTCATTTTTATTTTAATTGTGCCTGCAAATCTCTTTCAGTTGTGCATTAAAACTGGCAACCTGAGTAGCATTTACTCTATCAAAGTTGCGCGAAGATATTTTTAATTCTTCGCTGCAAATCTGAGAGCGCAATTTTTCATCAATCTCCAGAATCTGACCTTCAGAAGTGACAGTTTTTTGCAACAAAATTGCGATTTCCCTTTCCAGTTGCCGATTGCCTTGCTGAAAGAAATCTTGAGAGTTAGAACGAAACAAACCACTATTGACTTGCTGAATTTGGCTGGGTGTCAGCGATTGAGCCGAGACAGCAGCCGGAAATCCAAAAGATGCTGCTAGCCACCAGCTAGAAATTATCTGTTTGAGAATGCTGTTCATCACTGTCTGGAGGAGTTTTTACCTCAGTTGGTTTCTCGTTTTCTGACTCGCTTGCTAATTCATCTTCTCGTTCAAGTTTTTCTTGCCACTCGACAAGCTCCTGAAAAAGTTTCGGGGTAATTTCAAATACGGGTTTGTTGGTTTCTGACATATTCACTCCTAACATTTATTACATTTAACTGGTTCCCGGACTCTGCCTGGGAACCGCTGTCGAGAGGCTCTGCCTCGCTTTTTCAGCAGGAAAATTGGAGGCTGAGCCTCCGGATCTGCGTTACCAGGTAGAGCCTGGTAACGAGTAGAAAAACAATTATGTCGATCGGAAGCTATGCTCAAACCTTCAGCAGCGACATAATTATCCCAGTTAGGGAACCACCGAGCAAAGCTAAAGTAGCTAAGGTACTAATGCCAAATCCTGCCGCTCTTTTTTCGGCAGCTTGATAGTAACCCCAAGCAAACAAAATACGTCCAATTATCCAAACTGCGCCGATAGCAGCACCCCAAATTGGGCTGATAAATTGCGAGAACAGCCACAGCGAGGGCAAAAATAGAATCATTTGCTCTAAGGTATTTTGCTGAACTCGCACCACTCGCTCAAAGTCTGGGTTTCCTGTCATCTGCGGGGGAGAAACTTTGTGTTTGAATCTAGCTCTGCTGACGTTGATGGTAACAACGAAGTAGACAATTAATGCTGAAACAGTAATTAGACTAGGCCAAAGTGTCGCGTTTGCTTCTGCGAGCATGATTCGGTATTATTCGGGTGGAGTAGATATCTTGATTATAAATCAATTATTGCCGATCGGGTCATTCATCGCCATCCAGTCATTCAAAGCAGGGGATTTGATGCAACTGCTGGGTATTAGTGGCGCGGCAATTGCTTTCGGGTTCCGGGACATCCTCGAACACTTGCTGGCTGGGATTTTCATTCTTTTTCTCGCACCTGCATACGGATACAAGCCCCGACTCCTCTGGTGAGCAGCCCCAAATTTTAGACTTTTGTTCAAGCTCCCAGATTCATCAGTGGAGTCAATCTCAAATCTCAAATCAGTGGAGTAAATTTAAAATCTAAAATCTAAAATCTAAAATCTAAAATCGTTTGACGGATACAAGCCCCTGACTTAAGGAGATTATTTTGCTCAACAATATTCGAGACCGTCTTAAATATTTCACCAGGAGCAGGATTGCTCCAGAGCATTTAAAGCAAATACGAGTTGACTTGTTGGAAGAATCAACCCTAGATATTGACTATCTTGTCTTAATTCTCGGCTCCTGTATAATTGCCACTTTTGGACTGCTTGCCAACAGTGCGGCCGTAATTATCGGTGCAATGATAATTGCGCCTCTGATGTTGCCAATTCGAGGGTTAGCATTTGGAGCGGTAGAAGGTAACGTTCTCCTCTTCCGCAAAGGTTTAATTGCATTAGCAGTCGGGACGCTGCTAGCAATTTTTCTAGCTTGTTTTTTGGGCGCTTTGGTACAACTTCCCGACTTTGGGAGCGAAGTTCTAGCTCGTTCTAAACCTACATTACTAGACTTAGGAATTGCGATCGCCGCTGGGGGAATCAGCGGCTATGCGAAAGTTCAGCCCAAAGTTTCTGCTACTCTGGCGGGAACTGCGATCGCCGTGGCTCTCATGCCGCCCATTTGTGTTATAGGTTTAGGCTTATCTCAAGCTAATTGGTCGCTCAGTTTGGGAGCAAGCCTCCTGTATCTTACTAATTTGCTGGGGATTACTCTTTCCTGTATGCTAACCTCTTTAATGGCCGGCTACACGCCCCTGCATCGCGCCGGTAAAGCCCTCTTGTGGGCGCTAGGATTGACGACTATACTTGTGATTCCTCTGGGGGTGAGTTTTGCGGAATTGATCGAGCAAGCGCAACTAGAAGCCAGTCTGAAGCGGGCGTTGCTTAACCGAACTATCACTTTTCAACGAGTGGAAATGATTAAAAGCGATACTAACTGGTTGGCGAAACCGCCGGAAGTTCGTCTGAGTGTTCGCAGCAGCGAAGCTTTGACACCCAAACAGGTGCAGCTTTTAGAAGCATTTGTCGAAAAAGAAATGGGTCAACCATTTACCCTGATTTTTCAAGTCAGTCAAGTTGAAGAAGTGCGGCGCTCAACCCTGAATAAGTCCGGATCAAAACCGAAATTTTAACTATTTTAGCCCTAATTGTAGGACCCCAGAAACTCTAATTCACGAAGTGACGATCGAGTATAATTCCGGATATTGTAGGGTGCGTCAGCCTACGATAATTTGAATATGAGCTAGCTCATAGAAAGATTTGGGAGAATTTGACAAACTGAGAGTAAGGTTAAATAGGAGGTCAATTTAATGACCAATACTGCTCTCAATTTTAAGACTGCACCCGGACATGAAGTTCTGGCCGCGGCGGGTAAGAGAATGCTGAGGCCGGGGGGGAAATTTGCTACGGAACAGTTATTTGAATGGGCGGATTTTCAGCCTGGGGAGACTGTTTTGGAGTTGGCTGCTAGTTTTGGATATAGTTCGATCGCCCTTGTTGAACGTTTTGGCGTAAAAGTAGTGGGAGTTGAGAAAAATCCCGACAGTGTGGCCCGCGCTCGTGCTAATGTTGCAGCAGCCGGTTTGAGCGATCGAGTGGAAATTGTGGAAGGAGATATTTTTCACTTGGATCGGATTTCCCAACAGTTTGATTGGGTTTTGGCTGAAGCTATCCTGACGATGCAGTCGCCGTCAGGGAAAGCTAAAATTGTATCGGGAATTTGCGATCGTTTAAAACCAGGCGGCAAGTTTCTCTCTCACGAACTTTTAGCTAGAAACCGAGAATCTGAAATTCACAAAGCTTTATCAGAAGTGATTCGGATTAATTCAACGCCTTTGTCGGAGTCTGGCTGGATTGCTGTTTACGAAAACGCGGGTTTGCAAGTAGAAAAGTGTCAAACCGGGGCGATGGGGCTCCTCAATTTGCCGCGAATGGTTGAAGATGAAGGGTTTGTGGGTACTGTGCGGATTTTGTGGAATATATTAAGCCGATCGCAAATTCGCGATCGTATCTTAGCAATGCGTCGAGTTTTCCAGCATTACCAACAAGATCTAGGCTACATTGTTATCTCTGCAAAAAAACCATCTTAACAAAGTCAATCGATTTTCTATTTTCTATTTTCGATTGAAGAAAGTGAAGCCTCTGATAAATCCGGGGCCTTGTGACCGAATTAATTAATTGTCAAAAACTATGACTACTACTCTTTTACCGCTACAATCCTCAGCTATCCAACTCCGAGACACAATTGAATATCCCGCCGGAGTGTCGAGCAAAGTTTTAATCAAAGACAATAATTGTCAGTACAATTTACTTTGTCTGGCTGCGGGTAGCGAAGTTGCAGAACACTTTTCGCCGCGCAATGCCACGGTTAATGTCATCGAAGGAAAGGGTATTTTGACTTTGGAAGGCAAGGATATTGTTTTGGAATCGGGGGTGTTTGTTTTCATGCCTGCTCGCGCACTCCACGCTTTGAAAGCCGAGTCAAATTTGGCATTTATCTTGACACTTTCTGAGCCTCATTAATGCCCTCATTATTCTGTAGGCACAGGTTTTACCAACCCTAATTGCCTAAAATCAATAATCTCATCAACCCGCCCCGATTCACAGGTTGTGCGGGGCGGGTTTATATAGATAGTGAGTTGCAATCAAGTATTCTTTGTGAAAGCCGCCTACAAAAATTGGCATTTTAACATTTAGTCTATTTCTTCTCCCGAGGCGAGATTCTCCAATTTTTCCCAATCCAATACAATAATTTTACCGCCTCGACTGTAGGATACAAACGGTTTGAGTTTCTTAAATAACCGCACGCATTCTTCGTAGGTAATTCCAATACTGCGAGCAATTTGATAGTAGGGAAAACGTTTCTCTAAACATACACTATTATCCGCAATCTTCGTACCTTGCTCGACGGCAAAGTAATGAATAAATCTGGCCAGCCGCACGATCGCCCTTTCCGACACCAAACCGTGTACTGTCTCGTGCAGTTGCTGCAACCGCTGGTTGAAAACCGCCAATATTCGCAAAGCAATCTCGGGATTTTCCCGAATAGCTGCTAGCAAAACTTCCCGTTCTGTGGTAAGAACTTGGACATCAGTTTCTGCCGTCACCGTTGCGGGGGCAATGCCGTTGCCTAACAAAGCAGGTGCGGCAAAAATATCTCCCTGAAATAAAGTGCGGAGAATTGTTTCTTTGCCCGCCGCCGCTGTTTTTGCAACCCGCAGAGAACCGCTCAAAAGAGTGTATAATTTTTCGGGGATGCGATCGCCCTCATACATCACAACTTCTCCCTGCCGGTACGTCCGAATTGCTGTATGTTCTTGCAATCGCTCTAATTCAGTTCGGTTTAAGCTGGCAAATATTCCAATTTGAGCCAGTTGCTCGACAGTTGATTTCATACCTTTAACTCTACCCGCTCGGAGCCTATCAACAGTATAATAACGGTGAATTCAGAATATATCGAGACAAGCAGAGCCATCTACGAAAATGCAGAACCAGAATATCGGCGATATTATTTTGATGAGATAGCTGGCGGATTTGTGCTAATTCACCAACAACACAATCTTAATAATTCGGAAATATTTCTAGCTGAAATTTTGGCTAAAATAGGGAAGAGAGTTAGAATGTTGAGCGAGCAAGCAGCAGAAGGTGTGAGAACACCAGACGCTGAGATTGACGGTGAGATTTGCGAATTTAAGGAGTTGACTGAACAGACTCAAAACATCAGAGACCGAGTGCAAGAAGGCATCAGTAGATCCAAAAAGCAAGGTGCATCAGCCGTTGTTTTTCACATCAATCGAGAAAATTATGATGTCGGGAAAATCAACGCTGGCATCAAACAAGCTCTGTTTTGGGATACCGAAAAGCAAATTCAAAAAATATTTTTTGTTGTTAATAGCGAACAAATTCAAATCATCACAAGGGAAGAGTGGAACAATGGAAGATCATTTCAGCGAATTTAAAGAGATTGTAGCGCGGGGATTGCAGAACAATATGCCGCGAGATGCTAAATTAATTACTGTAGGGCAAATTTTATATGCTGTTAGCCACGACGATCTCACAATAGAAGAAGGTTGGAAGCTTGAAGAGATGATGGGTGGCCGAACACAGTGGGAAGAGGCACTTGAGTACAGCATTTTTGGCTATCCAGTAGACACAGCAACGCCACCTTTAGACAAACCTCTGGTTATTGCAGGCAAAACTTTTCATTCTCGCTTGATGACGGGGACGGGAAAATATCGCAGCATTGCAGAAATGCAGCAAAGTGTCAACGCTAGCAGGTGCGAAATTGTTACCGTAGCTGTGCGGCGAGTGCAAACAAATGCTCCCGGCCATGAAGGATTGGCAGAGGCTCTCGATTGGACTAAAATCTGGATGCTGCCAAATACTGCCGGTTGTCAAACTGCGGATGAGGCGATTAGAGTAGCTCGTTTGGGCCGGGAAATGGCGAAACTATTAGGGCAAGAAGACAATAATTTTGTCAAATTAGAAGTGATTCCCGATGCTAAATATTTGCTGCCAGATCCGATCGGCACTTTGGAAGCCGCAGAACAATTAGTTAAAGAAGGTTTTGCAGTTTTGCCTTACATCAATGCCGATCCCTTGCTGGCAAAACGGCTCGAAGAAGTCGGTTGTGCGACAGTCATGCCTTTAGGTTCGCCCATCGGTTCGGGACAAGGGATCAACAATGCCGCCAACATTCAAATAATTATTGAGACGGTAAAGGTTCCTGTGGTTGTCGATGCGGGGATCGGAACGCCCAGCGAAGCGGCTCAAGCAATGGAAATGGGAGCCGATGCACTTTTGATTAATTCCGCGATCGCCAATGCCCAAAATTCCCCGGCAATGGCAAAAGCAATGGGAATGGCAGCAGAAGCGGGCCGGATAGCGTACTTAGCAGGCAGAATGCCGGTCAAAGATTACGCGATCGCCTCTTCTCCCCAAACAGGCACTGTCACCTCCAAATAAATGGCCGAATTTTCCTGGGCGCTTTTTTGGTACAGTTGTAAACATCAAAAATATTAAGGATTGTGACTGATGCCTTACATCAAAGATGACGATGGACGCCTGAACAACTTTGCTAAAGAGCCGAAGGTGTATGAAGCCGTACCTCCCAACAAAAATCAGCAACGGAACTATATCATCATGGGAATTGCAGCAGCCATGTTGGTCGCTGGTTTGGTGTTCGTGGCTGCTTCCGTCTAAAAGCTGGGCTGAGACTCAAAGCTGCTTCATCAAATCGCAATTTTAAATAATCCTTCAGCAAACCATGTTTTCCAACCAATGGAAACATGGTTTTTGTGTTTCAATACAAAGCAGGTAGTTGCAACAATCCTGAAGCGTGCCAAGCGAGCTGGAAAGCTAAATAACACAAGCAGAATTTTGGTTTTTTCCTCTCTGCCGTCGGGATCGGGGACTTAAGTTGCAATTAATCCGACGGGTGCGTCACCAATATAAAATTGCCAATTGAAAATCTACAATCCTTTGGTCATCACCGGTGCGATTGACTGCCTTCGGGGCTTAGTTGCGAGTTATGAGCGATCGAGATTTCAACTCTCAACTATACAATCTACAATCTACAATCCAAAATCTACAATCCAAAATCTAAAATCTAAAATCTAAAATCGCCAGACTCTGATGTCTATTCCTTCCCAAAAAGTTTCTAGCTCCAACAAGCTGATCTACCAACGCTTGAAACAGGCGATCGACCTCAATTTACGCCGTCAAATTTTTATTGCCGCCTGCGACGACTTGTGCTTGCGGGACTGTCTGGCAGCCCGCTTGCAGGCAGAATTACTTGCAGAGAGCGCAGGCTCCAATCCTCGTCGCTCCCCGATCGACTACCCCCGATTTGTCAGTTTGGAACTCGACTTGAGCGATCCAAATCCTTGGGCTTCGATCGCCGCGTGGCTGACCCAACACCCACCGCCCCAAAACAGGGGCAGCTACAGCCGTTTGCCGGGATTCCAAATTATCGGGGCAGAACACCTGACCAGGCACTCAGCATCCGTGCAGTGGTCGTTCCTGAGCTATTTGAGGGACATCGAAGCACACCTGCAATTGTGCGAGTCTACTCTGTTGCTGTGGGTGTCGCGCCCCTGGCTGAGTTCGATCGAGCAGTCGGCCCCGGAATTTTGGCACTGGCGAACCGGAGTATTTGAATTTGAAGGCGAACCAACTCCAGCTAAGGGAGACTTCGGGCACTCCAAAGATTTGAGAAACTGTCAGGACAACGGAGACTCCGGCGACAAACTTGTAATATCTTTTCTGTCCGGACAATCCCCAACTCCCGATTCCCCATCCCCAACTCCCGATTCCCCATCCCCAATTCCCGATTCCCCATCCCCAGCGCCAGATTCTAAATCCGTCGAACTGGCAGATTTGGTGCTAGCAGCCACCTCGCAGGAGTTGGAAGCAGAAAATAATGCCGCATCGGAGGACAATTTTCTGCCGCTGCAAACCTTGCAATACATCGAACTGCTGCAAGAACATCAGTGTTGTTGCGAAGCATTGGCTTTGGCTTATCACAGTTTGGGGAATTACTACCGCGATCGCATTCTGGGCGGAGACGCTTCAGAGCAAAACCTGACAATCGCCATTGGCGCGATCGAACAAGTGATTGCGTACCTCGAACTTGACGCCAACTCGCAGCAAAATCAACCACCAACCGAAGAATGCGCCCGGCTGATTGCCCAATTGACACAAAATTTAACTCAGTACGCCCAACAGTCCTACAGCCTACCGCCAATTTCCGATCTGCTCAACGATCTCGGCACTCTCTACTGGATGCTGTCGCGCGATCGCACGCAGCACAACGCCTCAGATCCGGTATCCTGCCTCGAACGCAGCATCGCCCTCTACCTTGAAGGTTTGAGGCGAACAGATCCCGAGAGCGCACCCCAAACCCGCGTTAGATTAAACAAAAATTTGGGAATCGCCTCGGCAGATTTAGCGCGCTATCGAGACAAGACAGAGAACTTGCAGCAAGCAGTTGCAGCTTACCAACAAGCGCTACAGGATCTAGACCCCGCCGCGGAACCCCAGCAGTACGCTGCTGCTCAGAATAATTTGGCGACAGCATACTGGAATTTAGCCCAAGATGGTCAGCCGATCGTCTACCTCAAAAGCGCGATCGTAGCTTACACCCAAGCCCTTTCCTGCTACAGTCCCCAACGAGAACCGCTCAACTATGCCGGAGTGCAAAACAACCTCGGTACCGCCTACTGGAACCTCGCCCAGCACGAACCCTCAGAACCCCTGCTAGTCACGGCGATTGAGGCCTACCGCGAAGCATTGAAATACCGCACCCGAGAATTAGTACCCGCAGCAGCCGCCGCCACCTACAACAATCTCGGTACCGCTTATTGGCATTTGGCGAACCAGTTTCAGCAAAAACAGGCGCGGACGGAATCTTTGCAGCAGGCAATTACCGCCTACGAAGCCGCCCTGGATATCGCCGGAGAGATCGATCGAACGCAACTCACCTTTGACACCTTGGCCGCCCGCAACAATCTTGGACTAGCCCACTATCAACTAGCCACAGACCCAGATTTCGCCCTCAACAAAGCCGCACAGACAAGCCATCTAGAAGCAGCCCTGCACCACCAGTTGCAAGTGTGCGCCGAATGGGGACAACATCTCAAGGACAAAGGGTTAACATATGGGGATAAACTCAGCCTGCAAGCCCCAGCAAACTCCCAAGCTGCTGATTCCCGGCAAACAGCATTGAGCTATATTGTCAAAACGATTAGAGCTTTCTATAGTGAATGTGGGCTGCCTGGCCAAAATTTAGCCTTATCCAAAGTTCCCGGAGATTTATTGCCTGAAATCTTGCGTAGGTTATAAATATGGCTATAACTATTAAAAGCTCAATTTTTTCGAGATTTGTATCCAGTTTTCTATTATTATGGCTGAATATTCTTGCCAAATTCTTCAAGCAAACTTGTGGTCATGGCCCCTGTAAAAATCCTTGTGGTTGATGACGACCCGGCAATCCGAAATTTAATTCAGCGTTTTTTGAGCCAGCAAGGTTATCAAGTTGAGTCTGGCGAGGACGGTCAGACTGGTCTGGAATTATTTGAGCAACTCAATCCTGACTTAGTAGTTCTAGATGTAAATTTACCCGATACTACTGGCTACAAACTGTGTCAAGAAATGCAAAGACGCACGGGCGTGTTTGTGTTGATGCTGACCAGCCGAACCGATGAAGCTGACAAAATGAAAGGGTTTGCCGAAGGTGCTGACGACTACATTACTAAACCTTTTAGTCTTGTAGAGATTGGAGCTCGCGTGGCAGCAATTTTAAAGCGCAAGCGCATTGTTACTCCCGCCGAACAACAAAGTCTTACCTTTGGAGAGCTACTAATAGATCCGGTTCGCCGCGAGGTAATTATCGGCAGTCAGATAGTTGCTTTGACTGCTTTAGAATTCGACCTGTTGTACTGTTTGGCCAGCAAACCCGGTCGCGTGTGGAGGCGATCGGAATTGCTGCATGAAGTGTGGGACTACGAGTATGTAGGAGCCGATCGCGTGGTGGATGTTCATATCGGTCAAATTCGCCGCAAAATTGAACCAGATGCCACTCAAATATCGATGATTCAAACCGTCCGGGGGGTGGGTTACAAGTTTGAGCCAACAACCTAGTACCATTCGCCAAACGTCCGCCGGAACACAAGGCAGAAGGCTGTATAGGGGCGGGTTCACGAATATCTCTGATTAACATACTCGATATTTGTAAACCCGCCCTCCCCACGCAATAATTCAGATCGATCGAGTATCTGATTCCTGGTTCTGCAAATACTCGCGCACTTCTAGCGCACGCTCAAAACTCCTGCGCACGCAATCTCCCAAAGCCACACCGCCAAAGTAGTTGCTGCACAAATACACCCCAGGCAAAGATTTTAAGCCCCGATCGATTTGTTGCAGGCGATCGAAATGCCCCAGATTGTACTGAGGAATTGCCCGCTTCCACAGCTTCACCGTTAAAACTTTTGGCTGTGGCACATCTGGTTTCAGCAAAATCCGAGACAAATCTCGGTGCACCTCCCGAACGATTTGTTCTGAGTCGAGATTGCCAATTTCCGAGTCTGTTGCCCCGCCGATGTAACTGGTTAGAGTTTGCCAGCCTGCAGGCGCGCGATCGGCAAATAAACTCGATGTCCAAATCGTTCCGAGAGTGCGAATTCCCTGCCCCCTCGGAATTAAATTTCCAAAACCTACTAATTTACCCTTGACATCCGACTGCGGGTAGGCTAATACAACGGAGGCAACCGTAGGATAAGTAAAAGCTTGTAAAGCGCTGCTAACTTCCGGTTGCAGAGGCTGCAACAAATCGGCTGTAACGTAAGCCGGCGTTGTCAAAACCACGGTGCGCGCCTCAACTTGTTGGGGCCCATCGGGCGTGGAAAATTCAGCAATGTAAGTTTCGCGTTCTGTACGCTGGAGGCGAGTCAATTGCCAGTTGAGTTTCAGTCGATCGGTCAATTGAGCAGCGATCGCCTCTGGCAGAGCCTTCAACCCCTGTTTAAACGAACCCAACTCCCCCGGCCTAGTTTTAGGCACATTCGGATCTGCGGGCATTTTCTTCGGTCTTTTCCTAGCAGAAAGCAGCGCCCCCGCCACCAGCCCGCCACCCACATCAGCCATCTTCGTTACTCGCCCAAAAGCCGCCGCCGCGCTAAGTTGTTGCGGATCTCCGGCATAAACCCCAGAAACAAAAGGTTCGACCAACCGCTGCATCACTTCCGTCCCCAGATGACGGCGGAAAAATTGAGAAACAGTTTCCTCGTCACCCTGCTGCGAAAGTCGATCGCCCATTGCCGGCGCGACAAACCCCAAAGCCCCGAACAGCGCCCGCAGTTTCCCCGGAAAACTCAGCAACTGAGACTGAATCATCGCCGGTGGAGTCATCGGCACCGGTTGCAGCTTATTTTCCCAATAAACAAAACGAGGCAATTTGTGGTCGGCAAAAATCAACTCCTGCTTCAATCCCACATCCACAGCCAACTTCATCAATTCCGCAGTCGGCGAAAAACTGTTCGGGCCCTCCTCCCAGAGAAACCCCCCCGCTGTCACAGTTGTGATGTTCCCGCCCACACGTCCCTGACTCTCAGCGACTAAAATCTTCAGCGAGGATGCACTCGTTGCTTCCTTGTGAAGTGCGTGCGCCAAACTCAAACCGCTAATACCCGCACCCACAATCAAGGTATCTAATAGTTCCATGTTACATATAAAAATATCGCAATCTTTATGTTACATGGCTTTGCACGGCTTGCGTTCTTTGCGGAGCGTACTGCAAAACCGCTTTCAGATTACCGAATTGCGAATTGCGAATGGGCAATCGGTAAGCTATCCCGCATTTCTCAAGCATTTTTCTCGAAGGTTATCGATTAACCTCTCCCCGTCTCCCCTTCTCCCCATCTCCGTTTTGTATCCGCTGGGTCTGGTTTAAAAAAACAGCAGATGCTCTAATTAAGCTATATTTCCAAAAATACTATTTATTGAAAATTTTTGTATTATAGGGAACTGTGCCGAAAATTGCACTAGGAAACGCAGCAGTAAAGTGCGCAAAAAGAATTGAGTGGGTTAAACTAACTTTAGGAAAATTTTACAGCTTAACTTGCAAGTCACCCGCTCTGAAGAGATGGGGCTTCCTGCCCTAATCAAAAGAGAGAGTTGACCACATATCGTCTTAACTGATGACGTTATCAAAAATATGGGTGTTAGTGCAAGCTGCTATGCGATCGCGGGTGAAATGTTTGAAACGGTAATTGTCCCGTGGAAAGTAGATCACAAAAGTATTAAGCGACCAAGTAGTCCCCCTGTAACAATAATTAATATTCAAGGCGGTTAAAACTGCCTGATGTGTGTTTCCTCGCCTAGTCTACTCACATCTTGCACCATTCTTAAGAACAGGCTTTCCGGCCTGTGAAGCGAAGAGTTAAATTCATGTGGGGTGGGCAGGAGCTCCCGCCCATAAAAACTTATTGAAAATGGTGCAACGTATGAGCCTAAAGACACGAGGTTTCCACACTTCTAAGCTTTTCTCATGAAAAAATACCCATGCAGGAAGTTATCAACTCGTTTCAGTCTTTTTTCTCTAACTCTGTTGATGCTTTCCTAGAGTGCGATCGACAGCAAAAGTACCTATCAATCAATCCTGTTGCTGCTGCTTGGATGGGATTAGATCCTGCTGAAATAGTCAACAAAACTAATCAGGAATTATTAAAATTATATCCCAATAATGCTGCTCTTAAAAATATAATCTTGCAGGTTGATTCCTGCCTGCAACAAGTATTTATAAGCGGGGAAAAAAGGCTGGCAATTCATGAGGTTACGTCGGCAAACGGCGGGATTAAAATTTACGAAACTGCTTACACGCCAGCGGTGGATGCCTCTAGCAACCAGATGCGGGTTTTGGGCGTCGGTAGAGATATCACCAGGCACTACCGCTGGCAGCAGCAGAAAACTCAACAGTTGCGCCGATCGAACCATTTACTGCGGTTGAATGCAGCTAACACTCCCCTGGCAATGGTGGGCTGGGATGAAGATTTTCGGATAGTTGAGTGGTCTAAACGCGCCGAGGAAATCTTTGGCTGGACATCCGATGATATGATGGGCAAGCAGTTCGGCGATTTAGATTTGGTTTGCGACGAAGATAGAGAGGCTGTAAGCGCGATCGAACTCGAACTAGCCACCGGCAACGGCAATACTTCAATTAACCGCAACTATACTAAAAGCGGACAGGTAATTTGGTGTCGCTGGTTCAACTCGATTATTCGCAGCGACGAGACTTTTACCGTGCTTTCTTTGGTGGAAGATATCACCGATCGCAAACGGTTGGAAGCAGAAAAAGCCCAAGCTTCTCGCCTCACAGCAATGGTAGCCGATGTTGGTATTGCCCTCACCAAACACCCTCAAGATATCCTGCTTCCCTGCTGTGAGGCAATGGTGCGGAATCTCGATGTCGCCTCTGCTGAAATTTGGACTTTCAACTCTCAATATAATGTTTGGGAATTGCAAGCAGCCTCGGGAATCTACGGCCGTACAGACGATCGGGCTAGCTTTATTGAAAGTAAGGTTAACTCGATCGCCAAACAGCAAAAACCGGAATTTGACTGCGGATTTGAACTGAATAATTTTGGACTCGCAGAGGAAGAATCCGCGAAAGAAACAGCGGCACACAGTTCCGAAGTAGCAATGATCGACACCAGTCACAAGCCGGACAATTGCCCAATCCCCAAGCAAATTCTCACCTTCGCCGGCTACCCTTTGATAGTCGAAGAACGCCTGGTGGGAGTCATGGTAATTATCAGCAGCCAGCCGCTGACAACACCTTTTCAAGAAACTTTAGCATCGGTTGCCGATGTCATCGCTTTAGGCATCGAACGCAAGCGTGCAGAAGCTGAATTAAAATCAGCTAGAGGGTTCCTCAATTCCGTAGTAGAAAATCTGCCTGTGGGAGTTTTTGCTAAAGATGCTTCTTCGCTGAAATTTGTGCTGTGGAATAAAGCGGGAGAAACGATCGCAGGTGTTACCTCTCAAGAGGCGATCGGCAAAAATGACTACGATATTTACCCGAAAGAACAAGCTGATGTTTTTACTGCTCAAGACAGGGAAATATTGACCGGCGAGCACAACCAATCTACTGTTAAAGACATAGCCGAAGAGCCGATTCAAACTCGCCACAAAGGTATGAGAATACTGCACACCCGCAAAGTGCCAATTCTCGACGCTGCAGGCCGTCCTCAGTACGTTTTAGGTATTACTGAAGATATCACCGAACGCAGGCAGGTAGACGAAAGCGTGCGCCTCTACGACCAAATTGTCGAGAATATGCAAATTGGTTTGTACGTCTACCATTTAGAAAATATAGACGATGACAGCACTCTGAGGGCGATCGCCTCGAATCCCGCTGCTACCCTGTTTACCGGATTAGAAATGGCCGACGTTTTGGGCATGACAATCGACGAGATTTTTCCCCACCTGCGATCGAAAAACATTCCCCAAGCTTTTGCTTCGGTAATTCTGGGTCAAAAAGCCGTAGAAATTGAAGATATTGACTGCGATGAAGGCGGCAGAATAACTCGCGCTTTTTCTATTAAAGCTTTTCCATTACCCAACAACTGCGTCGGCGTTGCTTTTGAAAATATTACTGCTCGCAAGTGCCTGGAAGTAGAACTGCAGGTAGCTTTGGAAAAAACCGAACGTTCCGAACAACTGCTGCGCACAGTAATAGACAAAACCAGCGACTGGATTTTTGCCAAAGACAAAAATTTTCGCTATATTTTGGCAAACAATAGTTTCGCTCAAGCAATTGGTAAAACAGTCGAAGAAATCATTAGCCAATCAGATTTAGAATTAGGGTTTTCATTAGAGCTAGTGTTTGGAAATTTAGCCAAAAATATCCGAGGATTCCGCACAGACGACTCTGCTGTACTAGCCGGCGAAATCATCCACAATCCCTGCGATCCGGCCACTGTTGCAGACGGTTCAGTACATATTCTTGACACCCAAAAACTTCCCCTGCGCGACGCTGAAGGCAATATATTTGCAGTGCTAGCTTTCGCTCGCGATATTACAGAACGCTATGAATCGGAAGCAGCTTTGCGCCGGAGCGAAACCAGATTTAGGTCTTTGGTCGCGAATATTCCCGGAGTAGTTTATCGCTGGCAATGCGATTTTTCCACAAGTTTTATTAGCAATGCCGTTTACTTACTAACGGGCTACCCTGCTGCCGATTTTATTTCGCCTTTGAACAGGGGAGGTAGGGCTTTTGCTAGCATTATTTACCCAGAAGATTTGGTAAAAGTAGAAGGCACTATTCAGCAAGCAATAGAAAACAAACACTCTTATAACTTGGAATACCGCTTGCTAGCAGCAGACGGCACGGTTAAATGGGTGTGGGATAAAGGTTCTCCTGTGTTCGACGCAGATGGGAACGTTTGCTGTTTGGATGGGGTGATTGTTGATATTAGCGATCGCTACTGCGCCCAAGAAGCATTGCGACAAAAAACTTCCGAGTTGGAAGCTGTTTTTCTGGCATTGCCCGATTTGTATTTCCGAATCGATGCTGACGGAATTATTTTGGATTACTTGTCAGGAAATTCATCGGATTTGTACCTGAGTCCCGAGTATTTTGTGGGCCAACGAATGATCGATATATTGCCGGCAACCGCCGCCAGCCAATTCGAGCAGGCAATGCTTGAAGTTTCAGAAAATAGAACTCCTGTTAATCTAGAGTATTCGCTACCCCTGCCGGCAGGAGAAGAAACTTATGAAGCGAGATTGCTGCCTTTTAACTCGAATCAAGCGATCGCTATCGCCCGCAATATTACCAAGCGCAAACAAGCCGAAGCTCAATTAAAACATAAAAATCGCCAGCTAGAGCAAACATTGAAACAATTAGGCAGGACTCAAGCTCAACTAATTCAAGCGGAAAAAATGTCGGGTTTGGGACAGCTAGTCGCGGGAATTGCTCACGAAATTAATAATCCTGTCAGTTTTATCTACGGTAATATCATTTACGCTAGCGAGTATGCTAAAAACTTGCTGGAACTGTGCAGTTTGTACCAAGCACATTACCCGGAACCTGTTTCTTTGATTGCGGAGTTTGCTGAAGAAATAGAATTCGAGTTTATGAAAGAGGATTTCCCGAATTTGCTGACTTCAATTGAAACCGGAGCCGAGCGAATTCGCCAAATAGTTCTGTCTTTGCGCAACTTTTCCCGCCTCGAAGAATCAGATATTAAGCGTGTTGATATCCACGAAGGAATAGACAGTGCTCTGTTGATTTTGCAGCACAGACTTAAAGAAAATGGCAGGAATCGTAATATTGAAATAGTTAAAGAATATGGAAATCTGCCATTAATACAGTGCTATGTCGGACAGTTAAATCAAGTTTTTATGAATATATTAAGTAATGCCATTGATGCTTTGGCAAATGTCAGGAATAGAAAGTTAGAATTGGTGAGTTCTTCGGATGCGGAACGGCAAGATTTTCCGACTTTACCTTTAAGTGGCGACGCATTGCCTTGGATTCGGATTCGCACGGAGGTGTTGGAAAACAATCGGGTTGCGATCGCAATTTCAGATAACGGTTCGGGAATGGCAGAGTCTGTTAAGTCTCGGATATTTGACCCGTTTTTTACTACTAAACCAGTGGGCAAAAATACTGGTTTAGGACTGTCTATCTCTTATCAGATTGTGGTGGAAAGACACGGGGGTACGCTGCGCTGCAAGGACGCGCCGGGAGGGGGAACTGAATTCGCGATCGAGATTCCAATTCGGCAGAGGTAATTGGTAATTGGTAATTGGTAGTCGCACGAGAAAAATGATAATCTAATTAAAGGTTCTAAAAGTCAGGAATATTAGCATGGTATCCAAAAGCATACATACTTCTAGTGCAGTTGCAAAAACAATTAAAGATGATGATGATGATGATGATGATGATTCCTACGTTGACTATTTTTATGACGTTCCGGGGTCTCCGCCGGGAACTCTCGACTTACCAATCGATGCGCCGCCTCCCGAGATTATATTAATTGACTATTGCGAGACAGCAGCTACTCGCACCACATTAGCCAATCCTCAAGAAGCTGCTGCGTATTTAGATACAGCATCTGTTTCTTGGGTTGATATGTTGGGATTGGGAAATAAAGAAACTTGGCATCAAATGGGCGAAGTGTTTGATTTGCATCTTGTGGCTCAAGAGGATGTGGTTAATGTACCCCAGCGCCCTAAAGTTGTACATTACGAAAATCATATTTTAATCATTGCCTGGATGGTGATGATTAAGCCGAATTCAGAGAATTTTCATAAAGAACAAGTTAGTTTGCTTTTGGGTAAACATTACCTGCTAACTGTTCAGGAAGAACCGGACTATGATTGTTTTGACCCCGTGCGCGATCGCATTCGTAAAGCACAAGGAAGTATTAGAAAACACGGCTCAGATTATCTGGCATATACTCTGTTAGATTCGATTATAGATGGATTTTTCCCAGTATTAGAAGTTTACGGAGAGCGCATTGAAGAACTAGAGGATGAAGTGGTGGTGAACCCCACCCGCAAAACCCTGGAAAAAATTTATAAAATCCGGCGAGAATTGCTGACGCTGCGCCGCGCTATTTGGCCGCAGCGGGATGCAATTAATGTTTTGATTCGAGATAGCAGTGATTTGATTAGTCCAGAGGTGCGAATTTACCTGCGCGACTGTTACGATCACACGGTGCAGGTGATGGATATGGTGGAAACCTATCGAGAGTTGTCTTCGGGTTTAATGGATGTTTATCTGTCATCGGTGGGCAATAAAATGAATGAAATTATGAAATTGCTCACAGTAATTTCTAGTATCTTTATTCCTCTAACTTTTGTGGCGGGAGTATACGGGATGAATTTCGATACAGAGAAATCGCCTTTCAATATGCCGGAACTGAATTGGTATTTTGGATATCCGCTTTGTTGGGCACTGATGCTAGCGATCGCCTCGGCTTTAGTTTACTTCTTCTGGCGGCGGGGCTGGTTTGATAATTTTTCTACTGTGGTGAAAGATGACTCAGTAAAGTAACCGGATTTAATACTTGAGGTTTAAGATTTTGGGTTGAGGATTGAATAATTCAAAATCCTGTGAGGTAAAAAGGTTTCCTTGCCTTAGTTGAAGCCGTCTCATAAACCCTTGCATCATAATTCCCAAATTTTTCCGCCTCCAGATTCATCCGTGAGTGAATTTAAGGGGATTTGCATCAATACGGTTCAGTTAAGAGCAATCTGACTTCTAAAAGATGCCTGTATTTCCCATAAAATCGTGAGGTTAAATTCGTCGGACAGCGTTAACTGAACCGTATTGGGATTTGCATGGCAATTTAATTGTTGGGCGGGCTTTCGTGACCACCGCACAAGAGTTTGAAGAAACACAAATGTCCAAATTAACTGGGCGACTTAAAATCGTCAATCTCAAATCCCAAATTGATTGACGAACGATCGCGTACAATAAATCTGGGGAAAAAGTAGGCGCAGGCGGTTGCGGATTAGCGAAAGCTTGTCTGAGGAAAGTCCGGGCTCCCGAAAAACCAAACTTGCTGGGTAACGCCCAGTGCGAGCGATCGTGAGGATAGTGCCACAGAAAGATACCGCCCCCCGATTTGAGATTTGAGATTTGAGATTGCATCAAAAATCGAGCATCAAAAATCGCAAAGTGTTAGGGGGTAAGGGTGCAAAGGTGCGGTAAGAGCGCACCAGCAGCATCGAGAGGTGCTGGCTAGGTAAACCCCAGTTGGGAGCAAGGTCGGAGGGACTACGGTTGGTTTTTTACCAGTTCTGTTTTTTGGTACCGCTTGAGGCGTCTGGTAACAGGCGTCCCAGATAGATAACTGCCCTCGAAAACTGCTTGCAGTTGAGAGAACAGAACCCGGCTTATGTCCGACTTTTTCCCCACCCAATTTTGGGTAAGGTGCTTGTGGCCAGACTTGTCAAGGTGTCGTTAACGTGTTTGCGTCATCGTAACCGTTGAGCTTTGTTCTTGAAATGTTATTTATTGCTAATGGTCTATTAAATAAAGAAGATTTCTCGATCGCCCGAAGCAGAGATTTCCAGCGTTTGAGGCACTTCTCGATCGCCTTGACAGAGCGGACTACAAGCACCCGGAGGACTATTTAGTTTTTTAATGAAAAGCTTTCTAGTGATATGAATCTGATACCATTTTCCAAAAAGAATGGAATTTTAGACAAGCTCCAAGCCCGGAGAGTCATGCGTAATTCCCAATTATAAAATCTAAAATCTAAAATCTAAAATCTAAAATGGTATGATTTATCCGGGTCGCCAAAAGCAACTTGAAACATTAATTCAAAAATTGGGACTGCCAAAGAATGCTGCGATCAAATGGCATCTCCTCGATTTAGCTTTAACTCATGCGAGCGCGTCAGCTAAGGCAAATTACGAGCAACTAGAGTTTGTGGGGGATGCAGTTGTGCGGCTGGCGGCGTCGGAATTGTTGTTTGAGACTTATCCCGACTGTACAGTGGGGGAATTTGCTGCTATTCGATCGATCTTGGTGAGCGATCGCAATCTTGCTAAAATCGCTGAAAGTTACGGGTTCGATCGCTATTTAATTGTTTCCAGCAGCGCCGCCTCGGACAAAACAGGCGCTGAACCCCGACTGGCCGATGCTTTGGAAGCGGTACTGGCTGCGCTTTATTTGAGTACCCAGACGTTAGAATTAATTCGCCCTTGGCTAGATTCTCACTTTCAACGCTTAGCGACAGAAATCCGCAGCGATCCGGCCCGCCAAAACTACAAAGCTGCTCTCCAAGAATTGACTCAAGGGAAATACAAAACTTTGCCCAAATATAGCGTGCAAGAAACCGGGACAGTGCAGGGCGGGGAAGATCGTTTTACAGCAGAAGTTCTCGTTCAGGGAAAGTTGGTAGCAGAGGGAAAAGGTCGATCGATTAAAGCGGCGGAACAAGCAGCGGCTCAGGCAGCTTTCAATAAATTAGTTGGTAGTCAGTTGACTGTTGACTGTTGACTGTTGACTGGTGTTATCAGTTATTGGTTATTTGTTAGCTGCTACCAATAACCAATAACTACTGCCAACAGTCAACAGTCAACAGTGATTTTTTGGAGTTAAAACATAGATAATAATAACAAAATATGCTATAATTACCGTGCGATTTTTGAAATTATAATCAATGAAAATCGGAATAGCTGTATTGGGTGCCGGCCGCTGGGGAGTTAACCTAATTCGCAACTTTCTCAAACATCCCAACAGCCAAGTTTTAGCGGTAGTAGACCCGAATCTCGATTCATTGGCGGCCGTCCAAAAACAGTTTAATCTCGATGCCTCGGTGATTTTAGCTGCCGATTGGTCTCAAGTGCAAGCATTGCCGGGACTGGAAGCTGTGGCGATCGCCACTCCAGCTTCCACACACTACACCCTCGCAGCAGCAGCGCTGAAAAAAGGCTACCACGTCTTAGCAGAAAAACCTCTCGCCCTCAACCTGACTGAAGCAATAGAACTCTGTCAATTAGCCGAAAAACAGCAGCGGCAACTCTTCGTTGACCACACTTATTTGTTTCATCCAGCAGTCGATCGAGGCCAAAGAATTATTCAACAGCATCAACTCGGAAAATTGCGCTACGGTTACGCCCAGCGCACGCATTTTGAACCGGTGCGCCATGACGTTGATGCCCTTTGGGACTTGGCCGTTCACGATATCGCTATTTTCAATACTTGGCTGGAACAAACCCCAATTCAAGTAAGCGCGATCGGCACTGTATTTCCGAAGGAAGAAGGAAGAGGGAAGAAGGAAGAAGGAAGAGGGAAGAAGGAAGAAGGAAGAGGGAAGAAGGAAGAAGGAATAAATAAAGAAGTAGCAGCAGAAATACAAAATCAATTTGCTTCTTCACGGATGACTGCGAATCATTCAGAAGGACTAGCAGATTTAGTGTGGGTAACCCTCACCTATCCCGACGGATTTCAAGCATTTATTCACCTGTGCTGGCTAAATCCCGACAAACAAAGGCGCTTAACAGTTGTTGGCAGTTTGGGAACCTTGATTTTTGATGAAATGTCCCCAGAAACTCCCCTGATTGTGCAGCGCGGCAATTCAGATTGGGGAGGCGAAGAGAATAACTCTTTTGAAAGTGCGTTAGCGAAGCCCTCGAAGAGGATCGCACCGCAGCCAACGGGCCTCAGACACCGCGAAGTCTTGAATTTAGAATCGGCTGAACCGCTACAGCGAGTGTGCGATCGCTTCCTCAACAGCGTGCAAACTAATACCCCCTGTCCTACCTCATCCGGCTCTGCCTCCGTAGAATTAATCCGCATTCTCAGCACTTTGAGCAAATCCCTCGAACTCGGCGGACAGCCCCTAATACCATTTTAGATTTTAGATTTTAGATTGGGAAAATCACTCATCAACTTTTGAAATTCCCATTTTCTGTTACCAAGTCCTCGCTGTGATAATAAAAACTTGACTGCTGATTGACAGGCAAAGAAATCATCACCGTAGTACCTTGATTCACACCCGCGCTGTGCAGGGTAATGCTTCCGATCATAGATTCCATTATCCTTCTGGAGATAGCCAAACCCAAACCGTTACCGCCAAACCTGCGAGTTGTAGAACCATCAGCCATCACAAAAGGTTGAAACAATTTCTGCTGTTGCTCGGGATCGATACCAATTCCCGTATCTTTAATTGTCACCACTACCCAATCGCTTTGACTGCTGTGGCCAGTCGTACTTTCCGCACTGCCGTTAAAACCAGGAGAATTCTTCCTCGATTCTAGCCGCACAGATATATTAACGCTGCCCGACTCGGTAAACTTAATCGCATTGCTCAAAACGTTCAAAAACACCTGTTTTAGCTTCTCCGGATCGGCATGAACAATAATCGGATCGTGAGGTGCGGGCAAACTTAAATTCAAGCCTTTTTCCTCCATTAGAGGTGCTTGCAAATCAATCGCGTCTTCAAGTACCTGGGTAATATCAACTACTTCTAACATCATGGAGAACGTACCGGCTTCTATTTTAGCAATGTCCAAAATATCATTAATAATATTTAGCAATTGCATAGACGAGTCGTGAGCCCGCTGTAAGAACTCCATCTCTTCATCTCTGTCATCGCAGTAGCCGTCCCGAACAATTTGAATAAAACCAATAATCCCGTTGAGCGGCGTTCTCAATTCGTGAGAAATATTTCCCAAAAATTCATTTTTTAACTGATTGGCAACTTGCGCTTCCTTGGTTGCCACTTCCAATTCTCTAGCCCAGGATCTGAGGCGCTGCACCATGCTGTTTAGCGCTTCTGATAGTTGATTGAATTCCCTAATTTGGAAATTTTGCGGCACTGCCTGAGGCGCTTCTGTATCTACTTTCAGCGCGTAATCTCTCAGTTTTTCCAGAGGACGCGCCAAGTCGCGAGACAGATATAAAGTCGCGATGATACTAGCAGCAACCAAACCTACAATTAAATTAAATAAAACTTGCTGAATTTCTTCCAAACCTGACAGAGCGTAATCTAAACGAGAAACAGCTAAAATAATCCACTTGCTGTTCTCCTGTTTAGTTGAAGGACTCGGGATAGCAGCGTATCCTGCTAGCAACTCTACACCATTTCTTTCAAAGGAAAATAGGTGGAGAAAAGCTGTTCCGCCTGCGATCGCCCTTCTGACAATACTTTTTAGTCGATCGGCATCTGCCTCTTGGGCGATATTGCGGCCCACGCGGTTGATATTCGGGTGCGCCAAAATCGTCCCATCTTGGTCGATCGCCACCGTATAGCCGGCTAGAGAACCCTTGGGAGCGCTGGTTTGCACAGGCAAGGCCGACTGCAAACTCAAAGCATAACTCAACTGCAGGCTATTGCCCCGACGAATGTAAACAGGAGCGCTCAACACCAAACTCACTTGGCTATCGCGGCCTTCTTTACCCGCCTCTGGAAAATCCTCAGCACCCAAAGCCACCTTCTGGTCGTTTGCTTTCGCCTGCGGCTGCTGAGGCAACGACAGACTGATGTAAACGCTCTTGTCGTCCAGCAGCGTCTGCTGCTGCTGTACTGGCGGCCAAAATTTAGCCGGCAGCGACTGAATCGGCTGCTGCCCGCAAGTGCTTGCTATGACTTGATTTGTCTTTAAATTAGTCAATTGCAAGCAATCAACCTGCGCTGGCAACCGCTGCCCTAATTGCGCGATAAACTTTTGATAATCCTTCGGATTTACAGACTGCAACATCGAGCTTTCCGAAGCGCCGATCAGATTCGACTTCAGCGATTTCGCCCACTGTTCAATAGTTTCTGCTTTTCTGACTGCACTTTCTGTCAAGTTTTGACGAGCAGTTTCCAGAAGCGTCGAGCGTGCCTTGCGATAGGTAACATACTCCCCCACCAGTAGAACAGGTACGCTGAGCAACAAAATCCGCGACAGTAAAATACGGCGAAAGGAGGATTGACCTAACTTAACCATAGGACGTATCTAACTTAAGGTGCAACACCCAACAGCGACCATTAAAGTGAAATAAACCAGATCCAAAGCGCCAATCAGTCTAGGGTGCTCTGCTGACGGGACAACACAGCGTCCGAACAACATTTAAACACAATTATAGAAGCCACTTGTAGTAATCTCGATTCTAAGTGTGTGGACTTAAAGATGCTCAGCAATTTGTTTGGCGAATGCCTGTGATTTCGGTCACACATCCCTCCTCACTTCTCCGATCGACTTGCACCCGATCGCCCCAGCGCAGATTTTTCAGGCTGCAAAAAAGCCTCGGCTGGACGTACCGCAGTTGTTTGAAGCTAGAATCGCATGGATGGACTCGGCCAAAGTTAAGAGGCAAAAAGTTCGGTTTCCGGCTAGTGTACGGAGAGAATTTTTGCTCGATAGGACTTTTTCTTTCCGAATGCCTTCGAGAGATGGGCGAGAGATGGGCGATTCGAGATTTTGCACCCTGTGAAAGATTTCTTTTGACATCCGATTGATCCGGTGATAACAATTCACCTGTCAAAAAAAAAGAATGAGACGATCGAGCTGCCGATCGACTCTGACAACCCTAAGCTGGCGAAGGTTGGCCCAAACAGTACACCCGCGCTCCGTAAATTGGCGGTCTCGGCAATAATTTCCATAACTTAATCGATGAAAAAAAACTTTAGCAATTATACGTATTATTACACAAACAACCGTCCCAGATATCATCACGCTTATTTGATATCTCCCCTTTTAGAAATGCTGGCGACACTTCAGCAGGCCAGCAAGACACAACTCCGAGTTTTGGATCTCGGCTGCGGCAATGGCAGCCTCAGTCACGTCATCGCAGAGCACGGCTGCGAAGTTGTCGGCGTTGACACTTCTGCACCCGGAATTGCCATCTCCCGTCAAAGTTTCCCCGACTGTCAGTTTATCCAAGCAGATATTTACGACCTCCCAGATACCGATATGCTGCAATCATTTGATGTTGTCTTAGCCATTGAAGTAATCGAACACTTGCTTTATCCTAAAGAATTAGCAAAAGCTGCAAAAAAATGCCTCAAGCCGGGAGGAAAACTAATTATTTCCACACCCTATCACGGCTATTTGAAAAACCTGGCGTTAGCTATTTCTGGCAAACTAGATCAACATTTTACCGTACTTTGGGATAACGGTCACATTAAATTTTTTTCAGTAAAGACGCTAACCAAGTTATTAACATCTGAAGGATACACAGACATAAAATTTAAATTTGCTGGTCGGTGTCCCTATCTTTGGAAATCAATGTTATGCTCTAGTGAGTTTTCGGGAAAAACGAAAAAATCATAAGTTTGGAGTGGTGATTTTTCATCCCATTAAGTTGTCGGAACAGACAATCAGCGCTCAGGAAAAGTAAAATATAACTTTTAAGGTAAAAAAAGTAAAATGACTGTTGGCGTTTGGATATTAGGCGATCAACTTTGGCAGAACCAAGCTGCTCTCAACCGCACAGATGATAACTCTTCCCTACCCGTAATTTTAATTGAATCTTGGCAGCACGTTCAACAGCGCCGCTACCACCGACAAAAATTAGTATTAATTTGGTCGGCAATGCGGCACTTCGCTGAAGAATTGCGCGGCGGGGGCTGCCAAGTCACTTACACAACATCGGGGGACTTTGAAGCACCTCTCAAAGCTTGGATACAAGCTCACAATATCACCGAAGTGCGGGTGATGGCTCCGAACGATCGACCTTTTTTACAGCTCATTCAAAACTTGCAACTCCCCTGCAAAACAACCCTAATTCCCAACAATCAATTCCTCTGGACAGAAACAGAATTCAAAGATTGGGCGTCAAGCCGAAAACGTTTGTTAATGGAAGACTTCTATCGAGCCAGCCGCCAGCGTTTCCAAGTTTTAATGGAGGGCGATAAGCCTGTCGGAGGTCAGTGGAATTTTGACAAAGAAAATCGTCAGCCACCCAAAGGAAAACTGGATACACCGAAACCTCTGCGGTTTGAACCGGACGCCATAACTCAAGAAGTTATCGCACAAGTTAAATCTCTATCTTTCCCAACTTACGGAAACATTGAACCTTTTCGCTGGGCGGTTACACGAGAGCAAGCACTGCAAGTATTAGATAATTTCATCGAACAGTGTCTCCCCGCTTTTGACCCTTATCAAGACGCGATGGTAAAGGGGGAGGAAACAATGTGGCATTCCCTACTTTCTCCGTATCTCAATATTGGCTTGCTGCATCCTTTAGAAGTTATTCAAGCTGCCGAAACAGCCTACCTAGAAAAAAACTTAAATTTAAACAGCGTCGAAGGTTTTATCCGCCAAATTCTGGGCTGGCGAGAATACATTCGCGGTATGTATTTTTACGTGGATGCTGATTATTTTAAGAATAATTGGTTCAACCACACTCAGCCGCTGCCGGAGTTTTTTTGGGACGCCAGCAAAACAGATATGAACTGTTTGCGCCAAGTTTTAACTCAAGTCGAAGGCAGCGGTTACGCGCACCATATCCAGCGGTTGATGATTTTGAGCAATTTTGGTCTAATTGCGGGAATCTCGCCGACAGAGGTAGAAAAGTGGTTCCACAGTGCGTTTGTTGATGCCTACGACTGGGTAATGCAGACTAATGTGCTGGGCATGGGTTTGTTTGCTGACGGCGGTGTGTTGGCGTCGAAGCCCTATGCTGCTTCTGCCAATTACATCAATAAAATGAGCGATTATTGTCGGGGGTGCAAATTCGATCGTACAGTGCGATCCGGCGAAAATGCCTGTCCCTTCAACTTCTTCTACTGGGATTTCCTAGCGCGCCACCGGGACAAACTTCAGTCGCTCGGTCGCATGAGCTTTATCTTAGCGGGACTTAAACATAAAATACGATAAAAATAGGTTATAATGCTTACATAGCAAGCATATAACGTTAAAAAATGACCCATGAAAGAGACAACCCCTGCCGCGATGCCCCC